>NZ_PNCW01000117.1:0-2973 GCF_005886985.1 Pseudoalteromonas sp. S3178
CTATTACACTCTTTGTGCTCTTTAGATAAATACACGCGGTGAATGCCGCCTTGCATTTGCGATAGGCCACTGAGTGTTTTACAGCGCGCTAAGGCGCGCGCAGCATAGGTGGTAGCTAGCTCATTATTTAATAATGGCGTTAGAGAGGGGCTTGCAATCGTCATGCTAAATCCTTTTTATTATTTATAATGGGCAAGGGCGGCAATAGCGGCTTCGCCTTTAGGGCCTTTGTAACCGTTGGCATGTAAGCAGGCATCTAAACTTGCCAATGTTTGCAGTACGGCATCTTTACGGGCGTTGTAACCCATCGTACCAATACGCCAAATTTTGCCATGCAGTGGCCCAAACGAGGTGCCAATTTCAATACCAAAGTCGTTTAGCATTTGAGCGCGTACGTGATCGGCGTTAATGCCCTCGGGTATATAAACACCCAGCACGTTGTTCATTTTGTGGTTTAAATCGCCAAATACGTTTAAGCCCAGCGCTTGAATACCTGTTAGCATGGCATCGCCATGTAATTTATGGCGGGCAACGCAGTTATCTACGCCTTCTTCAATAACAATACGAGCACATTCTGATGCGCAGTAAAGCATGCTGGTTGCTTCGGTATGGTGGTTAAGGCGCTCTTCGCCCCAGTAATTCATGATCATGCCTAAATCAAAGTAGTTAGAGCGTACAAATGGCTCGGTGCCGTCGGTATGCTCCGCGGTACGAATACCCGCTTCTACTTTTTTACGTTTTTGGATCCACTCGGCGCATTTGTCACTCAGTGTTAATGGCGCAGAGCCAGAGGGACCACCTAAACATTTTTGCAAACCAACCGAAAGCGCATCGAGTTTCCACTCATCGGCAGGTAAATCGTTACCTACAATTGAGGCGGTGGCATCGCAGTAAAATAGTACATCGTGCTTTTGGCAAATATCGCCAATGTGTTCAAGCGGTTGGTTCATGGTTGTTGAAGTATCGCCTTGTACCATGGCAAGTACATGGGGTTTTACATCAACAATGGCTTTTTCTATTTGTTCTGGGGTAAATACTTCGCCCCACGGTACTTCTATAGTGTGCACTTTTGCGCCAACGCGCTCGGCTATTTCAGCCAGCAAGTGGCCAAAGCGCCCCATAATTGGCACAAGTACTTTATCGCCTGGGCGTAAAATAGAGCATAAAACGGCTTCTATTCCTGCGCGTGATGTACCGTCAACTAACATGGTCCATTCGTTTTTGGTTTTAAAGATTTCGCGATAGCGTGCCATTGTCTCGTTCATAAAGCCGGTCATTACTGGGTCGTATTGGCCAATTAGCTGCGCCGACATAGCACGCAGTACGCGTGGATCTGCGTTAATTGGCCCGGGCCCCATTAGTAAACGCTGCGGCGGGTTTAAAGTTTGAATTTGCGTGTTGCTAAACATGTTTTAGGCTCCCAGAGTCTGAATAAGCATGCGAATACCCGTTATCATTAAGACAACGGCAAAAGCGCGTTTTAATTGTTTTTGATCCAACTTGCTACCAATTTTTACGCCAATAGGCGCAAACAAAATAGTCAGCGGAATAATAAGAAAAAAGGCAGGGAGGTTAACTAACCCCCACGTACCTAGGGGAGCATCGGTTGGCGTTGTGCCAATACTTAATAAGGTAATTACGCCCGGTAGCGCAATCAATAAGCCAAATACGGCTGCAGTGCCTACGGCAACATGGGCACGTACGTTAAATGCGTTAAGCATGGGCACACCAATTGTGCCGCCGCCTATGCCGATCATGACCGATAAGCCACCAACAATACTTGCCATTATGCCTTGGCCAAATTTACCCGGTAACTTACTTACAAGGGCAGGGGCGCCGGCTCTAAAGAGCATGTTAAGGCTAACTAAAATAGCAATACAAGCAAACATAAGTACCAGTGCATTACCGCGTATTGAGTGCGCTAAGTAGCTGCCTACAACGGCCATTACTAAAATAAACGGCGCCCAGTATTTAATTAAAGCAAGGTCAATGTTGCCCTTTGCATGATGCGAGCGAATAGACGAAATAGAAGTAGGCACTATGGTGGCAAGCGATGTGGCAGTGGCTATCATCATGGCCGACTCAGGGCTTACGCCAAAACCTTGCAATAAAAAGTACAGCACAGGCACAATTACTATGCCGCCGCCTACACCAAATAGGCCTGCTAAAATACCCGCAAAAATGCCGGTTGCTATTAAGGCCACAATAATGGGCCATTGGTTTATTATTTCTGTCATTGTGTTCCTGCTGTAGTTACTGTTGCACGACCATCTGAACGAGGATCGGTTGCTGCTTCAAGGCTGGTAGGTGTATCTAAAATTGCACCCGCGTGGCCCATCATTTCATTGTTATTATCAACGCTTACCCAGTCGTGGTCACGTTGATTTAATTCATGTTTAATTTGAGAAGCTAGGGTTTGCTCTACTTTTAAATTAGTGCTGGTGTCGCCCCATGTACGGCCAAGTAACCAGCGCGGGTCGCTCACCGCTTGGTTAATCGATTTATTACGCCATGCGTAACCTGTAAATACTGCGGCTTGAGTTTGAGGTTGCCCTTCACCGCCCATGGTGCCGTAGGCAAGGCGCCTGCCATCGTCAAATTTTGCTAAAGCAGGGTTAAGTGTATGAGCTGGTTTTTTATGTGCTTTAAGTACGTTGGCTTCATCAGTGTTTAAACTAAAGCTTAAACCGCGATTATTCCACACAAAGCCACCTTCGCTCATGAGTATTCCGCTGCCAAATTCCCAGTAAACACTTTGAATAAAGCTCACGAGTTGGCCATTTTTATCGCGTGCTGCCATCCAAACAGTGTCGCCTGGCTGGGCACTAAATGGCCATTGCTTGGCTTGGTTCACATCAATATTGTTGGCAAGCTCGTTTAGGCGCTCATCAGTTAGTGCGTTTTTGTAATCGTCGCCGAGAGCCTCTGGGTCGGCCCAAAGTGTAGGGCGGTGAGTAAAGCTTTGTTTTGTGG
>NZ_PNCW01000118.1:0-1207 GCF_005886985.1 Pseudoalteromonas sp. S3178
TAATTAACTTAAAAGTTAACTATTACTCTACGATAGTTGCTACAACACCAGCACCTACAGTACGGCCACCTTCACGGATAGCGAAACGAAGACCTTCATCCATCGCGATTGGCGCGATTAGAGTTACTGTCATCTTAACGTTATCACCAGGCATTACCATTTCTACGCCATCTGGTAACTGTACGTCACCTGTTACGTCAGTTGTACGGAAGTAGAACTGTGGACGGTAACCTTTGAAGAATGGAGTATGACGACCACCTTCATCTTTAGAAAGTACGTATACTTCTGAAGTGAATGTAGTGTGTGGCTTGATTGAACCAGGCTTAGCTAGTACTTGACCACGTTCAACGTCTTCACGCTTAGTACCACGTAGAAGTGCACCAATGTTCTCACCAGCACGACCTTCGTCAAGAAGCTTACGGAACATTTCAACACCAGTACAAGTAGACTTAGTAGTCTCTTTGATACCAACGATTTCAACTTCGTCATTCACGTTGATGATACCCGCTTCAACACGGCCAGTTACAACTGTACCACGACCTTGAATTGAGAAAACATCTTCGATAGGCATGATGAATGGCTTATCGATGTCACGCTCTGGCTCTGGAATGTAAGAATCTAGTGCTTCTGCAAGCTCTACGATTTTAGCTTCCCATTGCTCTTCGCCTTCAAGTGCTTTAAGTGCAGAACCTTGAATTAGTGGTAAATCATCACCTGGGAAGTCGTACTCAGAAAGAAGTTCACGAACTTCCATTTCTACTAGCTCAAGTAGCTCTTCGTCATCAACCATGTCACATTTGTTCATGAATACGATGATGTAAGGTACGCCAACTTGGCGAGAAAGTAGGATGTGCTCACGAGTTTGTGGCATAGGGCCGTCAGTCGCAGCTACTACTAAGATAGCGCCGTCCATTTGAGCAGCACCAGTGATCATGTTTTTAACATAATCGGCGTGACCAGGACAATCTACGTGTGCGTAGTGACGAGTTGGCGTATCGTACTCAACGTGAGAAGTTGAGATTGTGATACCACGCTCGCGCTCTTCTGGAGCGTTATCGATTGATGCGAAATCTTTAGCAACACCGCCGTATACTTTTGCAAGTACGTTAGTGATTGCTGCAGTTAGTGTAGTTTTACCGTGGTCAACGTGGCCGATTGTACCAACGTTTACGTGCGGTTTTACGCGTTCAAACTTTTCTTTTGCCAT
>NZ_PNCW01000119.1:0-6189 GCF_005886985.1 Pseudoalteromonas sp. S3178
GGGGCGATTAAATCGCGGCGCGAGGCTTCTAAGTAAATAGGTTCTATAACTGCTGCTACGTTATTCTAATAGCTACATTGCTCTACCTTGTGCATCTATTTAGTCGTAAATGAGAATTTTTAACGCAGATAGCGATACACTTAGCCCAGCAAAAAGATTAAGTATTATTGCGGATAGGTAGTATATGCAGTAGTAAATACAACAAAAATACCCAGCATTGTGGAGCTAGGTACTTTTATGTAAATAAAAAGGCAGCTTACGCTGCCTTTTTTTATTTTGCTTTGCTTGTACCCACTTCTACACGGGTTTTAAGCTTTTGGCCTGGTCGAAATGTAACCACACGGCGCGCCGAAATAGGAATGTCTTCTCCTGTTTTCGGGTTACGGCCTGGTCTTTCTTTTTTATCACGAAGATCAAAGTTACCAAATCCAGAGAGCTTAACTTGCTCACCTTTTTCAAGCGCTGAGCGGATTTCTTCAAAAAACGCTTCAACTAAGTCTTTGGCATCTTTTTTATTGATACCCAGTTTTTCAAATAGGTGTTCAGCTATGTCGGCTTTAGTAAGCGCCATATCTAGTCCCTCAACGATGCATTAAATTTATCAGCCAATTCGGCCACCACGTTATCAACTACTAGATTGATGTCTTTCTCTTCGAGTGTTCTATCAACCGCTTGCAGTGTTAGAGCAATCGCCAAACTCTTATAATTTGGCTCAATACCTTTGCCCTTATACACATCGAATAAGTTTAGGTCAACCAATTGATTTCCGCCAACTTTTTCTATCGCGGTTAAAATATCACCAGATTTAACGCTATCGGCCACTAAAATAGCGATGTCGCGGCGATTTGAAGGAAATTTTGATACCCCTACAGCTTGTGGTAAATTTCTTTTTTCGATTGCCGACATTTCAATTTCAAACACAAAAGTTGCGTTGTTGATATCTAACGATTTTTGCGCTTGTGGATGCAATGCACCAAAAAAACCAACCTTTTTACCATCAACATAAATAACTGCTGATTGGCCTGGGTGAAGTCCATCTGACTGCTCTGCTTTAATTTCAAAACGGCTAACATCATTGGTGATCGCAAGTAATGCTTCTACATCACCTTTTAAGTCGTAAAAATCAACGTTACGTTTTTCTTCAACCCAATGTTCGCCATGTGCTAAACCGGTAATTACCCCACCAAGAACTGGCACCTGATAAACACCGTTTTCAGCACTTTCATCACTGATAAATTTAAGACCGTGCTCAAATAAGCGAATACGCGGTTGCTGACGGTTTTGGTTATAAGCCACTGAAGCCAATAAACCAGGCATTAAACTGACACGCATAGCCGACATTTCAATTGAAATTGGGTGCGGTAATACAAGCGCATTGCTATCTGGGTGTAAAATAGTTTGTGCTTTAGGATCTACAAAGCTATAAGTAATTGCTTCTTGGTAACCGCGCGTAACGAGCGTATTGCGGAACTTACTAAGCGCAATTGTTGACTCGTCATGCGTTGTCATTTTGAGTTTTGCAGTAGGTGCAACATTTGGGATACTGTTGTAACCGTATACACGCGCAACTTCTTCAATTAAATCTTCTTCAATACGAATATCAAAACGATAACTTGGTACGTCCGCACTCCAGCTATCATTTTCTACTTTAACATCAAGGCCTAAACGAGTCAGAATATCAGTTACTTTAGCATCATCGATATGATGACCTATTACGCGGTCTAAACGAGAACGGCGAAGGCGTACTTCAGTCACTTTTGGTAATTTATCTGCTGCAACAGCTTCAACTACAGGACCTGCTTGACCACCAACAATTTCAAGTAATAAAGCGGTTGCACGCTGCATTGCATCGTGTTGTAGTGCAAAATCCACACCACGTTCATAACGATGTGACGCATCGGTATGTAGGCCGTAACTACGTGCTTGCCCAGCAATTGCTACCGGATTAAAGAACGCACTTTCAAGTAGTATGTCTGTTGTTTTTTCAGTAACACCTGATTGCTCACCACCAAAAATACCGGCGATAGCAAGTGCTTTATTATGATCGGCTATAACAAGTGTAGAGTCATTCAATTTAGCAGTATTACCATCAAGTAGCACTAGCTCTTCACCTGCATTTGCACTACGTACTTTAATTCCACCTTCAATTGCACTTAAATCAAAGGCATGCATTGGGTGGCCAAGTTCTAGTAATACATAGTTAGTTACATCAACAACCGGATCGATTGAACGTACGCCACTACGACGTAGCTTTTCAACCATCCAAAGTGGTGTTTCTGCATCAAGGTTAATACCCTTTATCACACGACCAAGGTAGCGAGGGCATGCACCTTCGTTCACTAGTTCAATTGATACTTTATCGTCAATTGTTGGAGTAACAGCTGGAATATCCAATACATTTACATCAATGCTGTTTAAAACACCTACTTCTCGAGCAAGGCCTTTAATACCTAAACAATCACCACGGTTTGGTGTTAAGTCAACATCAATAATGTTGTCATCAAGGCCTAAGTATTCGCGTAAATCAGTGCCTACTGGTGCATCAAGTGGCAATTCCATTATGCCGTCGCCTTCTTCGCTAATACCTAGCTCAACAAAGGCACACAACATACCGTGAGACGGCTGACCGCGTAGTTTTGCTTTTTTGATTTTAAAGTCGCCAGGTAATACAGCACCTACGGTTGCAACAGCTACTTTGATGCCTTCACGACAGTTTGGCGCACCACAAACGATATCAAGCAGCTCATCGCCACCTACGTTAATTTTAGTAACACGAAGTTTGTCTGCATCAGGGTGCTGACCACATTCAACCACTTCGCCTACTAGCACACCATTAAATTTGGCTGCTGCTGGCTCAACTCCATCAACTTCAAGACCAGCCATAGAAAGCTGTTCCGAAAGAGCTTGCGTATCAATAGCAGGGTTTACCCACTCTCTTAACCACTTTTCACTAAATTTCATTTTATTATTTCACTCTTAACGGAACTGGTTTAGGAATTTTAAGTCATTTTCAAAAAATGCACGTAAGTCGTTTACGCCGTAGCGCAGCATAGTTAAGCGCTCTACGCCCATACCAAATGCAAAACCAGTGTATTTTTCTGGGTCAATACCCACCGACTTAAGAACGTTAGGGTGAACCATGCCACAGCCTAGTACTTCTAACCATTTACCGTCTTTGCCCATAACATCCACTTCAGCAGATGGTTCTGTAAATGGGAAAAATGAAGGACGGAAACGAATTTCCATATCTTCTTCAAAAAAGTTACGTAAAAAGTCATGTAAAATACCTTTAAGCTCAGTAAAGCTTACATCGGTATCAACCATTAACCCTTCTACCTGATGGAACATAGGAGTATGAGTTTGGTCGTAATCGTTACGATACACACGCCCTGGTGAAATAATACGTAGCGGTGGCTGTTCTGTTTCCATAGTACGAATTTGCACGCCACTTGTTTGTGTACGCAGTACTAATTTAGGATTGAAATAAAAGGTATCGTGATCAGCACGCGCAGGGTGATGCTCAGGGATATTCAATGCATCAAAGTTATGAAAGTCATCTTCAATCTCAGGGCCTGATTTAACCTCAAAACCTAACTCACCGAAAAAGCTTTCAATACGTTCAATTGTTCGTGTTACCGGATGCAATCCACCTGTTGGCATTACACGCCCAGGTAAAGTAACGTCAATTGTTTCAGCGGCTAGCTTTTCTTCTAGTGCTTTACTTGCTAAAAGCTCACGCTTATCGTTAATTGCAGCTTGAACATCTTGCTTAGCTTGGTTAATTACCTGCCCTGCTTCTTTGCGTTCTTCAGGAGCAATTTTACCCAGTGTTTTAAGTAAGCTAGTGATTTCGCCTTTTTTACCAAGGTAGTTAACCCTGATCTCTTCTAGTTGCGCGATTTCACTGGCACTGGCTACCGCCTCAAGTGCTTGCGCTAATATATTTTCTAAGTTCATTCGATACCTGATCTTTCACAGAAGGTGATTACAATTTAATTGACTAATGATAACTGAAAGCAGGGTCTAGATTCTAGACCTACTACAGCTTTAACGTTGATTTTATAAAGGGAATTGTTAATTTTCGCTGTGCAGCCATAGATGCATGATCTAATTTGTCTAATACATCGAGTAAAGCGCGCATATCACGACTTAAACGCGTTAGTAAAAACCGTGCACATTCATCGCTCAATTCCAATCCACGCATATGCGCACGTTTCACAAGCGCCTGAGCTTTGTCATCATCGCTCATAGAGCGGATTTGAAATGTAGTGCCCCACTTTAGCCGAGACTCTAAATCGGGAAGGCTAATATTGAGCATATCAGGAAGTAAGTCAGCGGTAACTACGAGCATTTTCCCGGGTTCGTTAAAGCGATTATAAAAATTAAATAATGCTTTTTCCCATGGATCATTCCCGGCAACTAAGTGAACGTCGTCTATACACAATACATCGAGAGCCTCTAAGCCATCGAGCACCATCGGGCCAAAATCAATAACTTCACGCATTGATAAAAGCATATTGGATAACCCGCGCTCTTGTGCTTTAACGCAGGTTGCGTATAACAAGTGAGACTTACCTGAATCACCTAAACCACATAAATAGGTGTATTGAAACGTTTTAGATAACTTTGAAAAGCTGTCCTTTAAATGGTTAACCTCTAACGAGTCCTCACCACCAAAATATGATGCAAAGGTTTCATCATCCGGTAAGGTAACCGGTAAAGCCATTTGCATAGGCTCAGCGTTTAGCATTACTCGCCAACCCACTGATATTCTAAACTACTTTTATCAACCACATGATAAAAAGCACGTGGGTCAACATAATCTCTAAAAGCAGAATCAAGGCCAAGTGCTTTTTTAAGATCGTTTACACTGCCCGTATGGTTTAACTTAAATTCAACAAGCTCTGGAGTTTTTCGTAAAATAGTTACGTCGGTTACTACACTTAAACTAAGTAATCTACGCTTTGCAAATTCGATATCAACAAAGCTATTAGTTTCTTTTAAAGTAAGTGTTGCAGAAGCTTGCTGATAATAAGCATTAGGATCAATTGCATATTCGCTTGCAAGGCCTTGCGCGAGAGTATCAATCATTTGCCCTACAATTTGCTGCTTGTCGCCCGTTAATCTATTTGATTCAAACAAATCGTCGTTAGTAAAGCGCCAATCTAGTATCCAATTTTCACTGTCTTGTTCTTGAAACATTCTTGCAGTAATACTTCGCTCTGCACTGTAACGCTTAGATGCTTCTTCAACGGGCTCAGAAAAATTCCCCCAAACTTCGGGTACACCTACTAAGCGCCTGTCTTGTAAATCAAGCAAAGGCACAACAACTGGTAAGCCACGGCGTCCTGCTTTATCATAAATTAACTGCTCCAACTGCGGGTAACTTTCTTGTGTTACTAATTCTCTGCGCCAATTGTCTTCAATACCTAACCAAATAGCAACGAGTGGTCGCTGAACACCCCACAGTGGTAAATTGAGCTCTTTAATGAGCGCATTTATTTTACGCGCTTCAAATTTAACAACTAATTTAAGCTGTCCGTTTGCTCGCTCGTCATACTCAAATTTGAGCATATAATCTGAGATATCTTTTGTACGTTGTTGCGCTAGTTTATTTTGATCTGCAGTTTCATCACCGCTCACTTTTACTAAAACATTAAGCAATGCCTTGCGGCTTGCATTTAAACGCGTATCTCTAGTTTTATCGTCGACTTTTAATATATCTTGATACAGATCAGTTACTTCAACTGCCGATACAGAGAAACAAAATATAAATGATATGGCACTAATTAATAATCTATACACAGGCTATTAGTTCTTGGTTTTAAACTGTTTTGATCCTAAATCAAAGCCAGTAACAAAGCAAAATTATATTTGTTATCCAGCACAAACAGATTAGTAAATATATAAATAATAACTATACCTCTGTGCTTAACTATAAAAGCTCTTTGATTTGATCTCGACATGTTCACAAGATTGAGGAATTGGTTGATGTGATTTACGCAGATTGTGGATCATATAGCAAATGCGACACTTCCAGGCAGAGAAATTTTTGATTTTGCCGTCGGGAGTCGCTTCGCTCGCCTGACCTATGTAATAGAGGCTTGATGATTGTCTATCAATTGTGCGCATTTTACTTTTCTGCAGACGTAAAAAAGCCCGACTATATCTAGTCGGGCTTTCTACAAT
>NZ_PNCW01000012.1:0-103929 GCF_005886985.1 Pseudoalteromonas sp. S3178
GGTGAACGGTGAACGGTGAAAATTATTCCAGAAACCAAAACGGGCTGCAACCCGAAGGATGCAACCCGTTTTTTTGCGTTGATAAACAGCGCGTATTAGTTAAGTTTTTCTCTAATACGTGCAGATTTACCAGAACGCTCACGTAGATAGTAAAGCTTAGCACGACGAACTGCACCGCGACGCTTAACTGTTACGCTATCAATAAGAGGGCTGTGCGTTTGGAATACACGCTCAACACCTTCACCGCTCGAAATTTTACGAACTGTGAATGCTGAGTGAAGACCACGGTTACGCTTAGCGATTACAACACCTTCAAAGGCCTGTAGACGCTCTTTAGCACCTTCTTTTACTTTTACCTGTACAACCACTGTATCACCAGGGCCGAATGTAGGTACGTCTGTTTTAAGCTGCTCATTTTCAAGCGCTTTAATAATATTTTGGTTTACTTTTGCCATTATGTTTCTCACTTTCCTAGGTGTAACTGTCTTCTAGCCACAAGCTTTTTGGTACTCTTGCTGAAATTGTGCGAGTAATACCGCTTGCTCCTCAGTCAGAGCTAGGTTATGCAACAAGTCAGGACGTCGTAACCAAGTTCTGCCTAATGACTGCTTAAGCCGCCATTTTGCTATCTCTTGGTGGTTTCCGCTGAGCAATACAGCAGGCACCTGTTTGTCGTCCAATGTTTCTGGCCGTGTATAGTGAGGACAATCTAGCAAGCCATCCGAAAATGAATCTTGCTCTGCTGATTGGTTATGACCTAATACACCAGGCACTAATCGCGCTACTGCGTCAATTAATGTCATGGCTGGTAGTTCACCACCACTCAAAATAAAATCACCAATTGACCATTCTTCGTCAACGTACGATTCTATTATTCTCTCGTCTATACCTTCATAGCGACCGGCAATTAAAATCAGTTTTTTAGAGTTTGCGAGTTCGCTCGCCCCTTGCTGATCTAATTTGCGCCCTTGCGGGGACATATAAATTACTTTAGCGCCATCACCAGCTGCCTGTTTGGCTTCGGTAATCGCTTTTTTTAATGGCTCAACCATCATTAACATACCCGGCCCGCCCCCGTAAGGACGGTCATCTACGGTTCTATGCTTATCTAAAGCGTAGTCTCGTGGATTAAAGCAGTTAAAATCAATTAAACCATTTTTTACTGCGCGACCAGTTACACCTTGGTGTGTAATAGCATCAAACATGTCAGGGAAAAGGCTTATCACCCCTACCCACAATGAACTAGTTTGAGTCATTAAAACCCAGGATCCCAGTCTACGGTAATTTCTCTTGCATCATGCTTAACTTCTTTGATAACTGAATCAGTTAAAAAAGGAATTAAACGCTCTGCCTGACCAAATGCGTCTTTACTGTTTGCTTTAACAACCAGTACGTCATTTGATCCTGTCTCCATCAGGTCATCAACAGTGCCTAAGCTATAACCTTTATCAGTTACAACCGACATGCCAATGAGATCTCGCCAATAAAACTCACCTTGCGGGAGTTCTGGTAATTGCGCTGAATCCATCGAAATTTCTGCATGGGTATAAGCCATTGCTTCGTCACGATCATTAATTTGCGCAAACTTGGCGATAAAGCCTTTGTTGTGGCGACGCCAGTCGACCACTTCTAAGGTCTGCCATTTACCTTGCTGCCCTATCAACCACGGGCTGAAATCGAAGATCCCTTGGGGATCATCAGTAAATGAATGTACCTTAAGCCAGCCCTTTATACCATATGGGGCACCGAGCTTTCCTACGACAATTATTGATGAGGTGTTCTCTTGACTCATGGTTACACTTACGCCTATTAAGCCGCTTTACGAGCGTCTTTTACTAACTTAGCTACGCGATCTGAAAGAGATGCGCCCTGACCTACCCAGTGATCAACACGTGGTAAATCTAAACGAATTTTTTCTTCTTGACCTGAAGCAATAGGGTTAAAAAAGCCTACTTTCTCGATGAAGCGACCGTCACGCGAGAAACGGCTATCCGCAACCACAATTTGATAGAAAGGGCGTTTTTTAGCGCCACCACGTTGCAAACGAATAGTTACCATACCGTCCTCTAAATAGATTGACTGTTTTCATTAATAAGATTTACTCCCCAGTATGGGGAGCTGGGGAATTGTACGAGTTTTTAGCAACAATGCAAGTAAGAAGTGATGCAAAATGGCAGATTAGTAGGTTAAACCGTGATCTGGGGAGGAAATCAAAGAGAACGCCCTGTTGTGCGCATAATTTATTCAACAAAAAAGGGCTATATAGCCCCTTTGTTATACATTATATAGCACTGTTTAAGTCGCTAGATTAAAATTTAGGGCCACCGCCACCCATCATTCCAGGTGGTAACATGCCTTTCATACCGCGCATCATTTTTTGCATGCCGCCTTTGCCTTTCATTTTTTTCATCATTTTTTGCATCTGCGTAAATTGTTTTAGCAACTTATTAATCTCTTGCACTTGAGTACCAGAGCCAGCTGCAATACGTTTTTTACGTGAGCCTTTAATAATTTCAGGACGAGCACGCTCTTGTTTAGTCATAGAGCTGATGATTGCTTCCATTTGAACAAATGTCTTATCACCCATTTGGCCCTTAACAGCATCTGGTAAGTTAGCCATACCTGGTAATTTATCAAGCATCGACATCATACCGCCCATGTTTTTCATTTGCTTAAGTTGATCAGCAAAATCATCAAGGGTAAAGCCAGCTCCTTTAAATACTTTTTCAGCAACTTTAGCAGCTTGCTCTTTATCCACTTTCATTTCGACTTCTTCGATCAATGAAAGTACGTCACCCATTCCTAAAATACGTGACGCGATACGATCCGGATGAAAAGGCTCAAGTGCGTCAGTACGCTCACCTACACCCATAAACTTAATAGGTTTGCCTGTAATGTGACGAATAGATAAGGCAGCACCACCTCGAGCATCACCATCGGTTTTTGTTAAAATCACACCGGTAAGTGGTAGGGCTTCATCAAATGCTTTTGCTGTATTTGCCGCATCTTGACCTGTCATTGCATCAACTACAAATAAGGTTTCAATCGGGTTAATTGCTTTATGAAGGTCTTTAATTTCATCCATCATATCGCTATCAACATGCAAGCGGCCTGCGGTATCAACTAGCACTACATCAATAAATTTCTTTTTAGCATGTGAAATTGCAGCGGTTGCAATATCAACTGGCTTTTGAGAGATGTCACTTGGGAAAAAACCTACATCAACCTCAGTTGCAAGTGTTTCTAGCTGTTTAATCGCCGCTGGGCGGTAAACATCGGCACTTACTACTAGTACTGATTTCTTTTTTCTCTCTTTCAAAAATTTAGCAAGTTTAGCTACACTGGTGGTTTTACCCGCACCTTGTAAGCCGGCCATCATGACGACTGCTGGCGGTTGTGCATTTAGGCTTAGCTCTTCGTTAGCCTCACCCATTGCTTTTTCTAGCTCTTCACGCACTATTTTTATAAATACTTGACCAGGGCTTAGGCTTTTAGTTACCTCAACACCTACTGCGCGTTCTTTAACTTGTTTTACAAACTCGCGAACAACTGGCAGTGCCACATCGGCTTCTAAAAATGCCATACGCACTTCACGAAGTGTGTCTTTAATGTTGTCTTCAGTCAGACGGCCGCGGCCACTGATATTTTTTAAGGTTTTACCTAATCGTTCTTGGAGGTTCTCAAACATGTAACGGTTCCGATAAGACGTTTATACCAATCCTTTAAATTCACTGTTAATTTGAGTTTTCAATTAACAAGGACTGACTTATTAAATTTCAATTAAAAGTAGTATACCGTATATGGCGCCTTACAATATAGTGTTCAAGTGCAGCTTGTTGAGTTTCTTTTTTTAAGGTCTATGCATTTGCTTTGCTATAAAATACAATGCCCATATAACAACAAGAATTATTTTGTCTCAAATTAAGTGGCCCAAGCACAATGCTGATTATTAGTTTAACTATTATTGCCAGTTTATTTTATGTGTTAGCAACGTCTCACGTGCTATCACGCCTGTTTCATCAACAAGGCCCTAGCCAAAAAGTAACGGTTATTTTAAGTACCGTAGCTATAGTGGCGCATATGCTGCTGTTGGTTAACTCTGTGTTTAGATCCGATGGGCAAGATTTAAGTATTGTTAATGTTGCTTTATTAACGTGCTGGGTGATTGTTGTTTCGGTAACCGCGGTGTCGTTAAAGTTCCCAGCTACGTTGTTACTACCGGTTGTTTATGGCTTTGGTGCACTCTTAACGATTGCCAGCTTGTTTATTCCGCATCATATTATGCTGCAAAGTATTAATATTGAAATTGGTTTAGTGACACATATTTCATTATCGTTACTCGCTTACTGTATTTTAATTATTGCTACTTTATATGGCGTACAATTTTACTTTATTGATAAACGTCTTAAACGTAAAGATTTAGCGATTGTACACAGCCACCTTCCGCCTTTAATGGTTGTAGAGCGCCAGCTTTATCAACTTCTTAATTTAGGCACTATCTTGCTTACATTTGCATTACTATCAGGATTTGTATTTCTTGATGGCATGTTTGCTAAAGAGTTTATTCATAAAACAATTTTATCGTTAGTTGCATGGGCTATTTTTGCTGTTGTAGCACTTGGCCACATGAAAAAAGGCTGGCGTGGTAAACCTGTGGTTGTTACGATCATGGTCGCTGCATTTGTCCTCACACTTGCTTATTTTGGCAGCCGTTTCATACAAGAAGTGATACTAAATAAGTTTTAACTTGACTCTGCTTGCTCACTCTAGCTTAATACGCATTGATTTATAAAAAAAGGATCCATCGTTGGACGACATATCGACAAGTACCCTGTTTATCATTTTAGGATTATTGGTACTTTTTTCTGCTTATTTTTCTGGTTCAGAAACCGGGATTATGTCAATCAATCGTATACGCTTGCGCCACCTTGCAAAAGAGGACCACCGTGCAGCTAAACGAGTCAGTAAACTACTTAGCCGTCCAGATAGACTTATAGGCCTAATTTTAATTGGCAATAACCTAGTAAATATAGCTGCGGCCCAAGTTGCGACCATTATAGGTATTCGTCTTTATGGCGACTTAGGTATTGCTATTGCAACTGGTGTATTAACCTTAGTTGTACTTATATTTGCTGAAGTAACGCCTAAAACGCTTGCTGCTCTGTATCCTGAAAAAGTTGCTTTTCCGAGCTCTGTGATACTTAAAGGGTTACTTAAAATTCTTTTCCCGTTTGTTGTTATTGTTAACTGGATGACCAACGGTATATTAAGGTTATTTGGTATTAGTGCAGAACAAATTGATGAGCACAGCATGAGCAAAGAAGAGCTTAAAACTGTGGTAAATGAATCTGGCGCTTTATTACCTGCTCGCCATCAAAGTATGTTGACTTCAATTTTAGACTTAGAGCAAGTTACTGTTGAAGATATTATGATCCCACGAAATGAAATTGTGGCTATTGATATTAATGACGATTGGAAACTAATTAGTCGTCAATTAACTCACGCACAACATACACGTGTATTACTTTATAGAGACAACATAGATGATGCAGTTGGCTTTATTCACTCGCGTGATGCGCTGCGCCTTCTTACTAAAGAGCAATTTGATAAACCTTCATTACTACGTGCAGTGCGCGAAATTTACTTTATTCCTGAAGGCACCTCGTTAAATACACAGCTACTTAAATTTCAGCAATCGAAAGAGCGCATTGGTTTAGTTGTAGACGAATATGGTGATATTCAGGGCTTAGTAACTCTTGAAGATATTTTAGAAGAAGTTGTTGGCGACTTCACTACTACACAAACTCGCACACCAAGTGAAGAAGTAACAACGCAAAGCGATGGCTCTTGCATTGTTGATGGTGGGGCAAACGTTCGCGATTTAAATAAAGAAATGGGCTGGGAATTCCCGCTTGATGGGCCTAAAACTCTCAGTGGTTTAATTGTGGAATACTTAGAAGATATTCCTGACGCTAATCTCAGTTTACGTATTGCAGGCTACCCTGTTGAAGTTCTTGAAGTAAAAGAGAACATGATAAAACAAGTAAAAATACAGCCTAATATGCGAACCAAATAAATTAAAAAAGGAGTCAATTGACTCCTTTTTTAATATCTACAAAAGCTTAACCAAATAATAAACGCTCAAACCAACCTTTATCTAACTCTTCCTCACAGCGCTTTAACTGCACACCATAACGACTAGCGCGATGCTTAACTTTGTTAGCCACACTCATTAACCACTTCTTCTTTTTGTACGTGCCGCGTTTATATCCACCCCACCCTTCGTGATAATTAAGATACTGTGCGTAAGCGTCCCACTTTGATATTTTGTTTACTTTATGGGTTTTATAAACAAACCACGCCATAAAGTCGATTGCATCATCAAAGTCATCTCTATCTGCGCCATTGTTACCTGTTTCACGAATGTAGTCAGACCATGTAGGTGTTTTAGCTTGAGAATAACCATACGCGTCACTTGCACGGCCTGTAGGAATTATCCATAAAAAGTATTCCATTGGCGGCGCTGCGTCATGCTTAAATGAGCTTTCTTGATACATCATACTCATGAGTACATGTTTTGGTGATCCCCATTTTTCTTGAGCATCTTTTGCGTCAAAATACCAATCTGGCTTTTCTTCAAAAATCTTACATAAATCATTAGGCTGTTTGGGAGGAGCGGTAGCACACCCAGCTAAAGTGAGGGCAAGAGATAAAATAATTGCATTTTTTTTCATTTTTTTAATATCTCACTGAACTTTTTTAAAAAAGCGTGGGTCTGAGCTTATGAATGCAGCAGTACAGCATTGTTTCATCCCTGAAAAATATTTACGCAGCCACCTTGGGCTGCGTTTTTTTTAAACTTTAAAAAGTATTTACTTTTTAAAGTACGCATCTAAAAATGCAGTAAACGTTAAAGTGTCGGCGCTTTCAATTGCAGCTCTAGCTTCATTTGACGCTATAACTTGCTGCTCAAGCCATGGCTTTAAAAACTCACTGTAATCGGTAGATTCATGACTTTGCTTATATTTATTAGCAAGTGCTAAAGCAAAATGCCCATTATCTAAGCCAGACTCTTTAAGCTGTGCTACATAACGCCCAGAATAAGTAAGCTCTGGATTATGAACCCACGTCGCCATGCGCTTAATAGTGTTTGAGTAATAATCAACACCATATGCAGTGTCCATCCACTTAGCAACATCAGCAAGCTGCGTAAATATTTCATCACCCCACGACTGCAAGCTACGAGAACCATTATTAAAATTAAGCATTAAACCTGCTTCTCTACCTTGGTTTACAACTGTATCAAGGTTTTCAGTACTGCGTGCTTGCTCTTTCCAATCCATTTCTGGTGAATCTTTTAATAAGCAGTACGTCAAAAATACATCTAAGAAGTGGATTTGCTCAAGATCAATACCTACTTCACTAAACGGATTAACATCTAAGGCACGAATTTCAACATACTCAATACCCGCTCTGAGTAAAGCATCTGTTGGTGTTTCACCACTTTTTGCATTACGTTTAGGACGAATTGGTGAATAAAACTCGTTTTCAATCTGTAATATATTTTTGTTTAGCTGCTTTGGCGTTTTACTAGTGTAATCGTCAAGGTCGCCGTAAATATCAGAGGGTGTGTTGATTGCTTTTTTAAGACCAGCTACATACTCATCTAGTGAGTTGTACATAACACGTAATGATGACTGAGCGCTATTGGTATACCCTAAATTACCTAAACGAAGTGCTGTACCCACTTCTAAATAAAGTGTTCCTTTACCTAACTTTTTAAATGGTAAGTCAGTTTTTCGACCTTGTAAAAATGAGTTACATAGTGCAGGTGAAGCACCAAACATATAGCTTATTAACCACAGCTCACGTTTAAAATTACGGATTAGCGAAAGGTAACCATCTGAAATAAAGTCTTGAAGGCTTGCATCGCTTTGTTTTAGTGAATGCAGCGACTGCCAAAGCGAGTCAGGAAATGAAATATTAAAATGCACACCAGCTATGGCTTGCATCATACTGCCATAACGGTTTTTTAAACCTTCACGGTACAGGGTTTTCATTTTACCCGTATTAGAATCACCAAACTGAGCAAGCACAATGTCGTCTTGGTGCTCGATAAAACACGGCATACTTATAGGCCAAAGTAATTCATCGCCCATTTTTTCAAGCGTAAACTTTTGCAGATCTTTTAACTGCTTAAGAGTTTGTGTAGAGGACTCACTAACTGGGGTAATAAATTCAAGTAACGACTCTGAGAAATCAGTTGTGATATGTCCATTAGTTAACGCACTGCCCACCCCTTCAGGGTGGCCTTTAGCTGAAATTACGCCATCGCTTTTAATTCTTAGCGACTCTCGCTCTATACCACGTTTAATGCCTTTAACTGCGTATTGGTGCTCATTTACAGATAACGCCTCAAGTGCGTTAGTTAAATCATGTGTTGTCAAAAAATCTTTCCTCGGGCCACGTGGCTTAATCATACGGTTATGGGGGCTAATTGCTTAGACTCAAGATTAAATTAATAAGAAGGGTGCAAATTATCAAAATTAATGAATATTTACCCGGCTCCTATATACGCTTGATATAACCAATATGATTAAATTAAGTCATAATCTTGCCACTGCTGTAGCTATTATACAAATGCTTAAGTGTATATTTACGCAAAAATTAAACTCATAAAACCTCTGCACTCATAAGTAGACCGAAACCAAGTAAAAAGAAGCACAAAATTCAGTTACCTTAATTTTAATCCGCACAGCCCAACAGCCTCTAGCCATTTTAAAATTTGATCTAGATCAATAAAAGCATTTATTTGAGTCGTTACGACTAACCAATTCTCTTCTTTTTTTGCTTTGTACCTACTAAGCAATATAATTGCGCCAACAGTAAAGGATGATAAAAAATATTATGCGCAATAATAAAAGCTTAAAAAATGAAGAAGTACATTTCGAACAATCGCAGGAGCTTGTCTCTACCACCGACCTAAGAGGGGTAGTCACATATGCGAACCAAGAATTTTGCTCAATTGCAGGGTACAGCGAACAGGAACTCATAGGTAAAAATCACAGTATTGTACGCCACCCTGATATGCCTAAAGCAGCTTTTAAAGAAATGTGGGAAACATTAAAGCAAGGCCATTCATGGCGAGGGATGGTAAAAAACCGTTGCAAAGATGGTCGTTATTACTGGGTAGATGCATTTGTAACGCCTATTTTTGCGCATGGCCAACTTATTGGCTACCAGTCGGTTAGAACGAAGCCCAGCGAAGAGCTAAAAAAGCGAGCACAATCACTTTATAATAAAATTAATGCAGGTAAATCAATATCAAGCATTCGTGAACACAGTCAGCTTCGACAGGTTATTAGTTTTATTTGCGCGTTAGTATGGCTTATAAGTATTGCTATATTTGCCTCTATAAGTATGGCTTTAATCAGCTCATTGGTGTTTATAGTTGTTGTTGCCCTTAATTTTGATGAATTAATTACAACCCCTACTATTTTGCGAGAACAAAAAGCAAAAGCTGACTCTGTATCGCGTTATATATACAGTGGAAATACCCCTCACAGCGTCAGTAACTACAGAGAACAACTACTTACAGCTAAATTACGCACTGTTTTGGGTCGCGTTAAAGACTCAACAGAAAGCTTTAACGGTATTGCGATTAATTTAGATGAGCAGTCAACCCTCACTGAAAAAGGAATTGCATCACAGGGTGAGCGTTTAGAACAAATTGCCTCAGCAATGACTCAAATGAGTTCTACGATTGGTGAAATATCAATTAATACCGCTGAAACTGCTGATAAAGTAAATTCAACACATCAAAGCTGTTCGGAAATAAAAGAACACATTGCTGATAATAGTTTTATGGTTACTGATTTGGCTTCTCAAGTTGAACAAGCAGCTTCAACAGCAAGCAGTTTAGCCGATGAGGCTGATAAAATTGGGCAAGTAATGAGTGAAATTGAAGGTATTGCGGATCAAACTAACCTACTTGCACTTAATGCTGCCATTGAAGCTGCTAGAGCAGGTGAACATGGCCGTGGTTTTGCGGTTGTGGCTGATGAAGTAAGAACACTCTCCTCTCGAACTCAAAACGCAACAACTCAAATCCACAGCTCGATTAAAGAAATACAAGATACCTTATTCAACTGGTCAAAAGTAATGCAAAGTACTAAAACCCAAGCTGATAACTGTGTTAATACAACGGCGCAAACTCAGGTTGAGTTAGAGGGTATTTTTAATCAAATAAGTGAAATATCGCAATTAGCAATGCAAATATCTTCAGCTGCAGAAGAGCAGCAAATGGTGAGTAACGACATTAGTCATAACGTTACGCAAATTAAAAGCTTTAGTGATAACAATCTAAGTCTAAGCTTTAACGTAGCAACAGGTGCAGCTGAACTTGTAGAGGGCTCTCGTAAAGTAAATGATTTACTGCTCACATTTAAAGTATAAAAAAAGCCGCTATATAAATAGCGGCTTTGTTTCATAGCTTAAAGGCTAACGATTAGCAAAAACTAACCCTTCGTCATTTGCATCTATAGTGATAACACTACCTGATAAGTAATCTCCACTAAGTAGCTTTTGCGCTAATGGGTTTTCAATAGTTTGTTGAATTGCACGTTTTAGTGGACGCGCCCCATAAACAGGGTCAAATCCACTGGCTGCAATTCGCTCAAGCGCTGCATCACTTATTTCAAGTAAGTAACCCATTTCAGTTAAACGTTCACGAAGTTTCATCAACTGAATATCAGCAATTTCTTTTATGTGCTCGTTAGCTAATGGATGAAATACTACTGTTTCATCTATACGGTTAATAAATTCAGGCCTAAACTCGCTGATAAGTACATCCATTACTTTATTTTTGAGGGTTACATAGTCGTTGTTGCCAGCCTGTTCTTGAATGATATCTGAGCCTAAGTTTGAGGTCATAATGATCACGGTATTTTTAAAATCAACCGTGCGGCCTTGCCCATCAGTTAAGCGTCCATCATCAAGTACTTGAAGTAAAATATTGAATACATCAGGATGTGCTTTTTCAATCTCATCAAGCAATATTACCGAGTATGGCTTACGACGAACGGCTTCGGTTAAATAACCTCCCTCCTCATAGCCTACATAACCAGGAGGTGCCCCTACGAGACGCGCTACTGAATGTTTTTCCATAAACTCAGACATATCAATGCGTACCATGGCATCTTCGGTATCAAACATAAAGCCTGCAAGCGCTTTTGTTAACTCTGTTTTACCAACACCTGTTGGGCCTAAAAATAAAAATGAGCCAATTGGGCGGTTAGGATCGGCAAGCCCCGCACGTGAGCGACGTATAGCATTTGCTACCGCTACAACGGCTTCGTCTTGCCCTATTACTTTACTATGAAGCTTATCTTCCATTTGAAGTAGCTTTTCACGCTCACCTTGAAGCATTCTTGATACAGGGATACCTGTCCAGCGTGAAAGTATTTCAGCTATTTCGTCTTCCCCTACTTGGTTTTTAAGTAAGGTCATTTCTTGCATTTCAGCTTGAGAAGCTAAATCGAGCTTACGCTCAAGCTCTGGAATACGCCCGTATTGCAATTCTGACATACGTTGTAAGTCGCTTGCTCTGCGTGCTACATCTAAGTCTAAGCGTGCTTGTTCGAGCTCAGCTTTAATAACTTGTGTGCCTTGCAGTGATGCTTTTTCTGCATTCCAAATTTCATCAAGCTCTCTGTACTGCGAATCAAGATCTGTGATCAGCTCTTGCATTTCACTGCGGCGCTTTTGACTCGCTTCGTCTTTTTCTTTAGCAAGTGCATTATCTTCAAGTTTTAACTGAATAATTTTTCGCTCAAGCTTATCAAGCGATTCTGGTTTAGAGTCAATTTGCAAACGAATAGAAGAACCTGCTTCATCTATTAAATCAATCGCTTTATCTGGCAATTGGCGGTCACTAATATAACGATGTGACAATTGCGCGGCAGCAACTATTGCAGGATCTGTAATTTCTACAGAATGATGCAACTCATAGCGCTCTTTTAAGCCACGTAAAATTGCGATGGTGTCTTCAACTGATGGCTCTTCAATTAATACTTTTTGAAAACGACGCTCAAGTGCTGCATCTTTTTCTATGTATTTGCGGTACTCATCAAGCGTAGTTGCCCCCACACAATGCAGCTCGCCACGTGCTAGTGCAGGTTTTAGCATATTGCCCGCATCCATCGCACCGTCGCTTTTACCGGCACCTACAATAGTGTGTATTTCATCAATAAATAAGATGACTTGGCCTTCTTCTTTAGCCAACTCATTGAGAACTGATTTTAAACGCTCTTCAAATTCACCTCGGTATTTAGCACCTGCAACTAACGCCCCTAAATCTAGCGATAAAACACGTTTATTTTTTAATCCTTCAGGCACTTCGCCATTAATAATACGCTGCGCTAGGCCTTCAGCAATTGCTGTTTTACCAACACCTGGCTCACCTATTAACACAGGATTATTTTTAGTACGGCGCTGGAGTACTTGAATAGTACGGCGAATTTCGTCATCTCGCCCTATTACAGGATCAAGCTTACCCTGCTCGGCACGCTCAGTTAAATCAATCGTAAATTTTTCGAGTGCTTGACGCGTTTCCTCAGCATTAGGATCATCAACCTTCTGCCCGCCTCGAATTGCTTTAATGGCATTTTCAATTTTTGTAGAAGTAATATTTAATGAACGGAATATATCGCCAAGCGGCCCTTTATCATCACATGCTGCCAGTACAAATAGCTCACTCGAAATATATTTATCTTTACGTTTTTGCGCATACTTGTCACATAAGTTAATAAGTGATGCCATGTTGTTTGACAACTGTACATCGCCTCCAACACCTTCGACTTTAAAGAGTTTTTCAATTTCTTGAGAAAGCTTAGTATTGAGCTCGTCAGCACTGACTCCTGTTTGCGCAAATAGCGCTCGCACACTTGAGCCACTCTGTTGTAGCAATGAATACATTAAGTGCACGGGCTCAATAAATTGATGGTCGCGACCAAGTGCTAACGATTGCGCATCAGAAAGCGCAGATTGAAATTTGCTTGTAAATCTATCTAAACGCATGAGGGTTTACCTATTTAATAAACTAATTGTTTAATAAATGGGTATGTTAATAGAATTGTTCAAGGTGTGGGAATAAATATAATCACTAATGTACGCTTTACTTGCGCCAGATCAAACTTGCCATACGCCCTGTTTGACCATCGCGGCGATACGAAAAAAATTGCTCTTCTTGTAAAACAGTACAATGCTCACCACCGCTAATATTTGTAACCCCTAACTGTTGTAACTGAATACGGGCTATGTGATAAATATCAGCAAGGTATTTTTTATTTTTTTGCAGCTTAAACGCATGAATAAATAAAGCCGAATGTGCTTTAAATAAATTAAAAACCTCTTCACCTACTTCAAACTGAGTGGGTCCAATAGCAGGACCTAGCCAAGCATGAATTTTAATAGGGGTAGTTTTAAAATAGCTGAGGGTATTTTTAATAATCCCCCGTTCTAAACCACGCCAACCACCATGAATCGCCGCTATTTCTCCGCCATTTTCACTAGTAAGTAAAATGGGTAAGCAATCTGCGGTCATTATCGCTAAAGGCTGACTTTTAAGTCTTGTGAATAACGCATCGCCATCATGCAATTTAGTAAAATCAAATTGCTCATCAACAACAATAACATCAGCACTATGTGTTTGATTTACCCATATAGCCGGGGCTGGCAGTTTTTTGGTGAGTAAAGCGCGATTTTGTAATACATGGTTTTTGTTATCACCAACATGAAGCCCCAAGTTCATATTTAAAAATGGCGCTTTTGATACACCTCCTTCACGTGTAGTACTGAGAGTATCTACACTATAAAGGCGTTGCCATGGAGCTGATAACAAATACATTATCTATCGATATCAGGGTTTGCTTTAGTATCTTCTCGCAGAGCAACCGTCATAGCGACCATATCATCAGGAATAGGTGCCTGCCATGTCATCATTTCACCAGTAATTGGATGAGCAATGCTCAGTTTTACTGCATGCAGTGCTTGACGTCTAAAGCTGCGAAGTAATTCAAACAACTCAGGTGTTGCACCTTTCGGTGGACGCGGACGGCCGCCATAAGATTGATCGCCAATTAGCGGATGGTTCAAGTGAGCCATGTGTACACGAATTTGGTGCGTGCGGCCTGTTTCTAAGCGTAAACGTAAACGAGTGTGTGCACGAAACTTCTCAGCAACACGGTAGTGAGTAATCGCGGGCTTACCCATTTCATGAACTGCCATATGAGTACGCTGCGTAGGATGACGGCCAATTGCTTTTTCAACCATACCACCAGCAGTCATGGTGCCATTACATAACGCTTCATATTCACGAGTGAAGTTTTCGCGTTTTTGTAGTGCTTTCACTAAATGCGTTTGGGCCTGAATCGTTTTAGCTACAACCATTAGGCCTGTAGTGTCTTTATCTAAACGATGGACAATACCCGCACGCGGCACATTTATGATTTCAGGATAGTAATGTAATAGTGCATTAAGCACTGTGCCATTTGGATTACCTGCACCTGGGTGTACCACTAATCCCATAGGTTTATTAATAACCAAAATATCATCGTCTTCATAAACAATGTTTAATTTGATATCTTGTGCTTCGTATTCACGTGGTGCTTCAATTGTTGTTTCAACATTTACAACTTCACCACCTAGTAGCTTTTCGCGTGGTGTGTTGAAAATTTCACCGTCTACGGTGATTTTATCATCCAAAATCCACGTTTTTATACGAGAACGTGAATAATCAGGGAACAATTGTGCTAATACTTGGTCTAGACGTTTACCACCTAAGTCGGTAGGAACATCGGCTTGAAGAGAAATTTGCTCTGACATTAGTAACTTTACCCAATTTACCAGTGCAAGCTTTGCTCGACTGGGTTAGAATCGCTTTTAATAAAAGCATAATATAATACGCATAGTTTACTCGGTTTTACCGACTTGGCCTAGCCGAAGACATCGAAGGTAACAAATAAAATGATAAATAAAATAGGGAAACGTGCATTCGCCATTGTTTTTTCAGCTTCTGTACTTAGTTTAGGCGCATGTTCGTCTGCACCAGACCAAGAAGATATTCAACGTGTACCTAATAAATCTGCACACGCTCTATACGAAGATGCAAAAGAAACACTAGATTCTGGTTTATATGCTCGTGCAATTGAACTTTTAAGCGCTATAGATTCACGCTACCCGTTTGGCCCATTCTCTAAACAAGTACAAATGGATTTGGTATATGCACATTACCAATCAGGCAATACTGAACAAGCACTTGCAACAATCGATCGCTTTATTCGATTAAACCCAAATCATAAAGATCTTGATTACATGTACTACATGCGTGGTTTAGTAAATATTAAAGCCGATAAAAATGCATTCCAAGAATACTTTGGCGTAGACAGAGCTGACCGTGACGCAAACCGTACACGTGTAGCGTTTACCGATTTATCTACTCTTGTAAAGCGTTTTCCAAAAAGTGATTACGCACCAGAGGCTAAACGCCGCTTAGTGTGGCTTTTAAACCGTATGGCGCGTTATGAGCTAAAAGTAGCAACTTACTATTACGAACGTGAAGCTTACTTAGCAGCCGCTAACCGAGGCAAGTATGTTGTAGAACATTACTCGCAAAGCAGTTACTTAGAGCCTGCTTTAGAAATGATGGAAAAGAGCTACGATAAACTTGGCTTAACAGAGCTAAGCGAACATGCTAAACAAACCAGAATGGTAAATAGCAGAAATAAATAAACAAAAAAGGCGCTTACTAAAGCGCCTTTTTCTATACCACATTGTCATTATACCAATCTGCTTATATGTGGGGTCTATTTAACGTCAAGAAAATTACGCTAGAACTAGGCAAAAGTTTTTTTATCTAGTTGTTCTAAATAAAAATTTTTAACGACGTAATAGTGCAATTTAATTCATTAAATTGATCAAAGATTTATGCAGGTTGGTATTAAATAGCTTCTTCATCTTCTTCAGCAGTACGAATACGAACAACACGCTCAACATCAGTCACGAAGATTTTACCGTCGCCGATTTTCCCCGTTTGCGCTGTTTTAACAATCACTTCAATTGCACGATCAACGTCTTCATCGCTTAGTACAATATCAAGTTTAACTTTAGGTAAAAAATCAACCATGTATTCTGCGCCGCGATAAAGCTCAGTATGTCCTTTTTGACGCCCAAAGCCTTTAACTTCACTAACAGTCATACCGGTAATACCCACGTCAGATAAGGCTTCGCGAACATCATCAAGCTTAAATGGTTTTATAATTGCTTCTATCTTTTTCATATTAATTACTTTTTAAAGCTTCAGTTGCCTCGATTTTAGACAATCAGGAAGCCCATAGCAAACAAAGCAATTGAATTTGATGATAAAACAATCAACCATGGTATAATTATTTTCATAAAAATAGCTATACTAAACTATTAAGCAGTACATGAGATTAATATGAATAATAAGCAAAATGGATTCACCCTTTTAGAGCTTATGGTCACCGTTGCCATAGTCGGTATTATTGCATCAATCGCGCTTTGGAATAGTAGTGATATGCTTGAGGAAAACAGAGCGGAAAATTTTTTATTGGAATTAAAAAGAAATATTGCATATGCACGCTCACAAGCAGCAAGTACTGACGAAATAGTTGTTGTATGTCCTACAGGACAAGGTCGAATAAAAAACAATAAAGATACGTTCAACTGCAACGCAAAGTGGGATGAGAATAAAATTATTGCTGTATTTATCGATGTAGATAATGACGGACATTACAATAAAGCTACAGATACCTTACTTAGGGCAATGGAAGAAATATCAGACAACGATAAGTTATCGTTTGATGGTAACGATCGTCGTTTACGCTTTAACACCAGTGGTAGAATTACGACGAAGCCTGGAGACTTTATTTTTTGTCCTAATAGTACTAATGAAAATAATAAAGCATTAACCGTATCACAATCAGGTACAGCCTTTTACGTAGGCGATACAAACAAAACCTGTGATTAAAAAACACACAGTTCATATTGTCATATTTTTATCATTTACTACACTGAGTTGATACATTTTAAAACTCAGGACTTCAAGGATGAGGGTAACAATATATAAAAATAAAGGTATGACACTACTCGAGCTAATGATTTCGTTAGCCATTGTGAGTATTATCAGTCAACTTTCAATGTGGTTTTATCCAGATTTTTTAGCGAATAATCGCTTAGATAACCACGTAAACCTTCTGCATAGAAACATTAATTACGGACGACTTTACGCTATTGAAAATGGAACCTATGTCACTCTTTGTGTTTTAAAAGACAACCAATGTAGTAAGGATGAGTGGGACGGGCA
Source organism: Pseudoalteromonas sp. S3178 (assembly GCF_005886985.1). Lineage (NCBI taxonomy): Bacteria > Pseudomonadati > Pseudomonadota > Gammaproteobacteria > Alteromonadales > Pseudoalteromonadaceae > Pseudoalteromonas > Pseudoalteromonas sp. S3178. The sequence goes on from NZ_PNCW01000012.1 coordinate 17,384, forward strand.
AATGTCGCTATTTATCGATAATGATAAATCAACCACCCTAGATGATGACGAGCTTCTGTTAAGTACATTTGAAGACGTTCATGATGCTGATAGCCTTGAATACCCTCGTAGCGCAATTACTTTTAGACCTGATGGTTCATTGAATGGCTTTCAAAATGGGACTTTTATTTATTGCCCCAATAATGATAAAGCCAACCTAGAAGGGCTGGCTTTATCAGTAAGTCAAACTGGGCGTATCCGTATAAAATCAACAGATAAATGCCAGAAAAATTAAATTAACGCCCCCAGCAATATTCAACATCAGAATTACCTTTAGTGCCTTTAGCGCCTTTGTAACCGGTGTCTGTAATTGTAATTTGTTTACAGTCAGTATCCCCTTTTACAGCGCCGGCAATAGGTTTTGCGGTGATGGTGAATGTATTGTCGTCATCATCTACATCTATAGATAATTCAAAATGACCATTTTCGGTTTTATCTTGCAACCCTAAATCATCAAATGATTCTGTATATTCACGATTATCGACAAAGAATTGCTCCTCCCTGTTTGCTGCATCTAATAATGCAGCAGCAGCCTCAGCTCGTGATGCTCGCTTTACATACTCAGTGTAATTAGGCAACGCTACTGCTGCTAAAATACCGACAATAGCAACAGCAATCATTAGTTCGATTAGTGTAAAACCGCGAGTTAGTTTACTCATATATATTCCTTAATTACCCACTTCATCATTTTCTTCGCGTTTAAAGATATAGGTTTGCTGTGTTTTAAAACCAAATCCTACTGTATCAGAATCATTTACTAACTGTATTGTACCGTCCACAACCGTTAAGCCCGGGCCTACTACCTCCACAGGTTTCATAGGATTTTGCGCATCCTCACCTTTAATCCCTGGACCAATTAAATAAAACTGGCTTTCTTGCGTTACTTCAATAGTAGGGTTGTCGTCGCACATGCCGTCGCCATTCCCATCAGCACATGAAGGCCCCTCTCCAAAGTATAATTGAGGAGTATCAGGCACATCATAACTAGTGGTAAATTTCAAATCGTCATACACTTTGGTCCCATAGTGTAAATGGAAAGCATATAACGAACCTCCACCGCCACTTAGCGAGCACTGATTTTCAGTTGACGTGTCAGAAGATGGCGTAAAACTTGTAAAGTATGCAACCCCCCCTACTACTGTAGCTGCCGCTAATGATTTTTCACCCGAACCTAGCTCATACCGCCAGCCTTTAAATTTAGCTAAATCAACTTCTAAATCAACAAATTCATCAACATCATCTAATGCATTACCAAATGGATCGCTATTCATTTGCATTAGATCCGTTGGCTTAATCGCTGTAGGCGACGTAGTAAACGATTTAGTTACTGTATTTTCATCCCGGATCATAAATAACTGATCGTCTTCATTTGTACCGGTTGGTTTAGAGCGATTACCACTTCCAATCACAATTGCATCATACGGTGTATCTAAACGAGTAATGACTGTTTCACCATTAATCGTTGTTTCACTTACTTTACTGTAAAGCGTACGTGCTACAAGTGGTTGATAGAAAAAACGTCTATCCTGGCTCGCTAATGAACTGCCTAACTCAGCAAGTTTAAAGTGTGTAAAGTTACTTGTGCTACTACCTGGCATATCAATACGCCAAATATCTCCGCCAGTATCAGCTGCATATATTCTATCAATATAGCCATCGTAATCAGAGTCTAATGTAGATACATTAGCTGCTATTGAGTGTTTTCCTTTAAAGCCATTTTCACTAGGCGTTAAAGCCCACACTTTTTTACCTGTTTCAGCTTCAACAATATAAATACCACGGCCTACTGAATCTTCACTTCTTACAACAGCGTCTTTATTTGTATCATACCCTGCACCAAATACTAATAATGGTTTATCACCAAACGCTTTAATATAGGCAATTTGTGGCTTTGACCACGTTTGTGCAAGCTCTGTAAAATCGCCTTTACCCCCTTCAATCGGATTATCCCATAATTTTTTTGGTTCATTAGGGTTTGTGATATCAAGCGCATAGTAATTTTTCCCGCCTCGTCGCATTCCTGCAAAGGCCCAAACATCGTCGCCATCGCTGGCATCAACAATACCATCGTTAACACCTTCATCATTTAAGCTTTTATCGCTAAAATAAACACTGATTGGGCCGTCCATACCATACACTTTACCAGTATCTTCGTTACGTAAAGGCTGAATAATATCGTACAAGTCTGAAGGGATGAATGCCCAGCTTTCACTTACTTCGTTATTAGTATCGTCGTCTTTAAACATATGTAAAAAGCCGGCGTTAGTGCCAATAAGTATACGTATATCATCGCTGCCATAGTCTATGGCAACAGGTTTAGAGTGAAGAGGGTCGCCAAAAATATCGCTGCGTTGGTCTGTATTTGAACCATCGTTATCTTCGTCATCAACATCAATGCCCATAGCCCATTTAATATCTGAACTGGCTAAGCTGATCGGGTTGTTGGTTACTAAGTCCAAAATATCGCTGACAATATTAGTTGTAAACTCAACTAGATCGCCTTGTTTATCGGTGTAGAGGTTGCGCCTGTCTTCTGCTGGGGTACCTGTTAATGTAGCTAAATGGTAGTTTACGCCCCCTTGTGCTACTAAGTTACCATCTGCAGACTGACCATCGGGCAACCAAAATGTTTTAGCATCGGTGTCAATTAAACCATCAGAATCAAGCGCTGTATTATCTGCTGAGTCGACTATTTCACTGCCTGATACTTTCAATTTTTTTAAATTACCGCCCCATCTTGTGTTTGTTTCTGGGTAAAACATAGCAAAGTAAATAGCATCACGGCTACGTGTTTGGTCTACGTTGTTACTTGCAACTGAGGGAGATGAAAAGCTATCGTTTACTTCACGAATACGAGAAATAGCGCTATTTAGTGAAGCTGAAAGCTCATCAGGTGTGCTTGCAGGTAAGTTTTCACCACCACCTAAAGAGGCGGCACGTCTTAAAAGTTCCTGTCCGTTTGCGCTCATACCCGAGCCAAAACCTATGGTATATAAACGACCTGTTTCGTGGATGTCGGGAGTAGAAGGGTATAAATCAACTGTTACATCACTTGTACCATGAATAATTTTAGCCATTTGGTGAAGGTAGCTGCTGTAGTAACTATCTGTATTCCAGTTTAGTCCTTCACCAAAGTATTTTTCATGCTCGGCACTAATTTGGCTGTCACTGTCATTATCACCTGATGGGTCGCCATCAGTCATATAAATAATGTTAATTGAATTATCACAACGAGCAGCTTCAGCATCACTGTCTTCAAAAGGGGATATGTAAGTATATTGGTAGTTATCTTTTACTACATTTTCACACTCATATACCCATCCAGAACGTCGCCCTTTCCAAACCCAATCACATTCAACCTCTGTATACTGGCTACCGGTTCTTAATTCAACGCTAGTATCACGTTCAAGTGTTGTTGCTTCAAGACCATATTGAACTCCTTGCCCGGTAATATATAAATAGGCTTCCCATAAAGTCTCTGTAAGCGGGGTTCCGCCATCAGCTGGTAAAGCAGCTATAGAGTTACGCACTACAGAAGAGTCACTCCCAACACCGTTTACAATGTAGCCACCTGTCGTGCTCTTAAAACGCATTAAGCCAAAATCAATAGTGTCTTCGTTATCAGATACTACTTTATTCATTGCAAACTGGGCAGCTGCAAGTCGGCTATCCACACATAGGTTATACAATCCTAAGAAATTATTATAACCACAGTTATTTCCGTTTGAAGATGAAAAAGCCATACTCCCTGATGTATCAAAAATTAATAATACGCGGGGCTTTTCCTCTACATCAACATCATGGTTAACATACAACTCTATATCTTCAGCAAAAGCAGACGCACTAAGCGTTAAACTAATTAATGAGGCAAGTATTTTATTAAGTTTCATTTCAAATCCCCTTACTAGTGCTAGCCATTTCTTGAGCTACACCAGTCACTATGGTTAGTTCGTGCTTAGCTTTAGAGCCATACTTTATAGTGGTAGAGACTTGCAACATGTTGCATGAAATACCTGCCGTAAAATTGAATCTACGCGGGCATTCTAAATCAAGAGCGCCCTGATTGAGGTTAACCATTTTGCTTTTCATCTCATCGTGTTCAGCTATAACCATGCCTTCTGTATCAGCATCAGCCATAGTAGTAACTTCATCAGGCGATAAAAAAAACTGATTTGCAGCTCCCTTATTTGCCTCATCAGAAATCATTCTTTGAACCTCTCCGATAAGCTCATTCTCAGCAACTTCTCGCTCTTGTGCAGCATTAGTAATTTTTATATCAATACTACTACTGCTCATTAAAGTAACCGCAATACCTGTTACTGCAATAACCATGATAAGAGCCGTAATTAGTACAACACCTTGTTGTTTAGCTCGTAACTGTGTTAAATGCGCCATAAGTTGGCTCCTACATTATTCAATCGAATTGTGGTTGTGAACACTGTGCGTCTATAGTTATCGGTAAAGGCAAGCTCTCGCTTATCCTCATCTTCGCCCAAGGTGTATGTTTGATTTTTAATTGTTACTCCAGGATCTTCTTGTAGCGACCTGATCAATAAAAATACTTGTACAGTTAAAATACCTTTACGGTTTTCCCAATCTGTATGTTCCATATCGTTAATACTTCTGTATGTATCAACTCGGCTATCACTATTTGTATCAAGACCAAAAACAAAGCGCATATTTTCAACGCCTTCCATAATAGTTTCGGTTGTAATATTGCCACCAACTAAGCGCTTTCTCATTAATGCCGGCACCTTGAGGCTTTTATTATTTACTGTATAAGTTTGCTCTGATAAGTAATAAACATGGTGGCTATATGGCCATATAGATGCATTTACATTTATAGAGCCTGCACCTATTGCACCACGTTTAAATTGAGCCTTTTCTTGCTCTGCTATAAAATAGTTTTCACCAGCTTGCGTATCACCTGCATCAAGCTGATTACCTTGTAAAAATTTTAACTGAATGATATCTGTATTTTTGATAGGGTTATTTGCACAGTTTAACTCTTTGGTAGAATCAGCCACTTTTGCATAAATAGTTCTAAAGTTACTCGCTGTCGCTAAATCAGGAAAGCTGCCGTTATTTAACCCCTCTGTACAATCAGCACCAGGGTTCGATAACGATGTTGTATTGGCTGATGTAAACGAATCGTCATAATAAGTTCCCCAAAAGCCAATCTGTTCAATATCACGTTGCATAATATTTATAGCTAATCGACCTGACTCCTGAAGCTCACCAATGGTCATCGTATCCTTAGTGGTTACCTTCATCCCTATATAAGTGAACATGACGCCACCTAAAATTAGGCCACCTATAAATAACGAAATCATAACCTCTATAAGTGTAAAACCTGTTTGCTTCATGTTAGCTCCTAAGGTAAATGTAACTAGTTAAAACTACTAAGCGGCGTTTTTTATCCGCTGTACCACATTTTATAGCTGCGGTATCATCATTAGCGTTAAACTCCTGTCGTCCCTGCCATGAAACTATCACTTCTAAGTTAAATGCCCTACCGCCTGAACCTGCAACTGCCGTTGGCGCTATACATACAGTCGCGTCGTCCAGCGACCCTGTATTTTCCCGTGCTCGAATGGCGCGTTTCCATTGCTGTAAATCAAGCGCCGCAACTTGCGCTGCAGTGCATGAACCACTAAAACAAGCCATAGAGGTAGACGTTGAAGTTTCACTATTAAATGTTTGCGTATACAGGGCGACTAACTGAGCAGTATCATTTGCACGAATACGTTGCACAATATCATTACCTAGGGCTACAGCAGCAGCGCGTTGCATAGAATCAAAGCTTGCTTGTTTAGCTTTTGCTTGAAGCGCTACGGCACCTAATAAACCGAAGCTTAAAATGATAAACGCAATAAGCACTTCAATTAAAGTGAAGCCTTTTTGTGTTTTAGTTTGAGGAGAATGCATAGTGAACCAAATAAAAAATTATCTGATTATAAGTTTATGTGATTCTAACTTAGTTTCAATAATTACTAGGATAGGCGGTTAAATTTGTTGATAAACGGTTAATAAGCACTAAAGTCCATTTATCTTTAGAGGTTCAATTTACAGTCATATGATTGGAGTTTAAATAAGTCAGAGCCTATGTAATATAGTTGTTCTCATTAGTAGACGATATCGTAAGAACAGCTCCCAAAAACCCGGAGCTAGGAAACTCGTGCCGTTATCCACCTAGATTTAGCAAACCTCAATCCTAGAAGATAATAGGCTCTAATTTAAAATCTTTTTTACTGTTTTTAGCTCTCGTCTGCTAACAGTTAAGTGAGTTTTACAGCCCATAAGCTCTACATTATGCACACCTGTACTATGGGAATTTAAAGATAAAAGCTTACTTTTATTTACTAATGTATTTCGATGAATTCGTACCAATTGAGCTGGGTACTGTGACTCCAGTTGCTTTAGGCTGGCTTCAATAAAAGCTTCTCCACCTTCAAACACCATATTAGTGTACTTTTCTTGGGCATTAAAATAATAAACATTGTCGAGCTCAACACTTTTAATGGTTCCTCCCAACTGATAACTAATTTTTGTTGGGTGCTGTTTTTGCACATGCGCTTTGTTCAAGCGTCCAACCTGATCTAATACTTTTACTAATGATTGTTCTGTCACTGGTTTAACTAAATAACCTGCTGCGCTCAGTTGCAGAGCATCAAGAGCATGTTCAGAGTGCGCGGTAATAAAAACAACTGCTGGAGGTAAAGCTAAATTATTAAGTTCATTAGCAACCTGCAACCCATTTAAACCGGGCATATCAACATCTAAAAATATTAAATCAGGGGCATATTTTTTAATAAGTAATAAGGCTTCATTACCATTACCGGCTTCGCCTTTAATAACTATATTTTTATTATGTGCTAGTAAACGGGATAAACGCATTCTTGCTAATGGTTCGTCATCAACTATTAATACATTCATAAACCACTCTCAATATTATTTTTGGGAATAACTACTTTCACTCTAAACACATCATTTTTATTGGTGATGATAAGCTGAGCTTTATTTTTATAATAAATATTTAAACGTTGACGAATATTATCAAGTGCCATGCCATTATTAGGCCGAGTTTGATTATTAGTAATAGTGATGGGATTAGAAACAATCATCGTTATATAACCGGTAGTAATATGCAACTCAACATTAATAATTGCGCCACTTTCGCTTATTTCAACTCCGTGACATACCGCATTTTCTATTAGCGGCTGCAGTGTTAAACATGGAATATGTAATATAGGAAGTTCACTTGGTATTTGCCAATCAACCTTTAAACGCTCTCCAAAGCGCCATGTTTCCAAGGCTACATATTGCTTACTCAGTGTTATTTCATCATTGAGTAATACACTTTTACCAGAGCGCATAGCTGCTTGAGATAAGGCAGCTAAAGCTAAAATAGCTTGCTCAGCAGCACCAGCATTATGATGAGTAAGTTCTGCAGCTGTATTTAAGCTGTTGTATAAAAAGTGCGGACGTATCCTAGCTTGTAGGGCATCCAATTCTGCGCGAGAAAGTGCCTTTGTTTGCAGCTCTTTTTCAGTATAAATAAGCAAAAACTGTACAAACAAAGCGGCTGATAGCAAAACTGTAACGCAATTTCGCAATACAAAATATATAAGATTATCGGCTTTATCTATATCAAACGCAAAGTGAGAGAATAAAACACTATATATGCAGGTGAATAAAAAAAATGAGGTAAAAAATAGTGTGAGCTGAAAAGCGTTTGTTCGCTTTTGTAAAAAGCCCTTAAATAGATACAGGGCGGAGGTGCTTGATAAAACAGTTAAGTGTAAAAATAAACTAATCACCCCAAGCCGTAACCAAATGTCACCTTGGATATTTGGCGCGAACGCCAATACAACTGCTATAACTTGAGTAACAACAAGCGAGGCTAGTACCCCTCGCTCATTAAAAAGAGCTGAAAAAAGCAATGCATCAGAATGAACCGACTTGCTCATAACAGCTCTCCTTGTAATCTAAATAATTAATTTATATAGATTAACGCAGCTCAACAGGAACGGCAAATACGATGTTTTCTTCTTCACCTGGGTTTTCTACTACCTGCTTGCCACCAAGCTCTTTTAAGCGTGTTATTACTTGCTGTACAAGTACTTCTGGTGCAGATGCTCCAGCCGTAACACCCACAGACTTAGACTCTAAAACCCACTGCTCTTGCACATCAGTGGCATCGTCAATTAAATAAGCAGTTGTGCCCATTTTATCTGCAAGTTCACGTAAGCGATTAGAGTTTGAGCTATTTTTAGCTCCTACTACTAAAAGTACATCAACTTTATCAGCTAAATCACGCACCGCATCTTGGCGATTTTGCGTTGCATAACAAATATCGTCTTTTCGAGGTCCATCTATTGCAGGGAACTTCTCGCGTAATGCGTCAATGACATCTGCCGTATCATCCACAGAAAGCGTTGTTTGGCTACAATAAAATAAGTTTTCAGCATTTTTAACATTTAGCGCAATAACATCTTCCGCGGTTTCTACCAGGTAAATTCCGCCTTCATCATTATCGTACTGTCCCATTGTACCCTCAACTTCAGGGTGACCATGGTGACCAATTAAAATGCATTCAATACCTTTGCGGCTAGCGCGTGTAACTTCCATATGAACTTTAGTTACAAGCGGGCATGTTGCATCAAATACTTTTAAGTCGCGGCGTTTCGCTTCAGAGCGTACCGCTTGCGATACACCATGAGCACTAAAAATAACAATGCTATCGTCAGGTACTTGATCAAGTTCTTCGACGAACACCGCGCCACGGCTTTTTAGGCCATCGACTACGTAACGGTTATGTACCACTTCGTGACGAACATAAATTGGCTTTTCAAAAATATCTAAAGCACGCTCTACAATGCTGATTGCACGGTCAACGCCCGCACAAAAACCACGTGGGTTAGCTAATAAAATATCCATTAGCCTTCTACCTCAATAATATCTACTTCAAATGTTAGGCGTTGACCCGATAGCGGGTGGTTAAAATCGATAGTAACCGACTCCCCTTGCACTTCTCGAACAAGACCAGGAAGTTCAGTACCATCAGGTTGTGTAAACGCAATAATAGCGCCTACTTGAGCAGGTGTTTCTGGGCCAAACTTACTACGGTCAACATAGTAAATATTATCTGGATTTGGCTGACCAAAAGCATCTTCTGGTTCAAGCTCAAATGTTTTACTTTCACCAGCAGTTAACCCTAATAAACACTTTTCGAAGTTTGCCGTTAAGCTACCATCACCCATTGTTAATTTTGCAGGTTTGTTATGAACCTTTGTAGAGTCTGCGGCAGAGCCATCTTCTAACTTAATAGAAAAATGAAAAATAACGTGCGAGTTTTCACCAATTACAGCTTGGCTCATGCTTTATGCTCCTTCGGACTTTCGCCTGTAAAGGCATCAAATAATAATAACGCGGCACCAATACAAATAGCGCAATCAGCAATATTAAATACTGGAAAGTGTGACTTATCGTAAAATACATGGATAAAGTCAATTACATAACCATAAGCTATACGGTCATATAAGTTACCTATGGCGCCTGCAAGTACTAACGCATAAGCACTGCACAATATTTTGTTTGTAGCTGGTAACCGCTTAAGCCACCAAACAAGTAACCCACTAATGGCAATAGCTATAAAGCTTAAAAACCAACGTTGCCAACCACCTGCTTCACTTAAAAAGCTGTAGGCTGCGCCATAATTATGTACGTAAGTAATACTAAAAACAGGCAGTAAATTTATAGACTCTTGATAAGCCATGGTATTCACAACTAGTGTTTTACTGGCAAAGTCTATTACTAACAGTAATAGACTCAACCAAAGCCACACTAAACCACTTTTTTGGGCTAGTTTGCTCACTGAGTAAAGCTCCTAAGCGAATTGACGCTTTTCACCTTCGCCATCAACATTACTTACACAACGGCCACAAATTTCAGGATGAGCAGGATCAGTTCCTACGTCGTCGCTATAGTGCCAACAACGTTCACACTTAGCGGCGTCTGTTGCTGCAACACTAATGTATAAACCTTCAATTTCTGTTGCTTGTGTATCTGCTGGTTGGCTATCAACCTGCTTAACGTTTACTGCTGATGTTAACAACACAAAACGAAGCTCATCACCTAATGAATCAAGTGTACTTGCAAGGTCTTTATCCGCAAATAAGTTAACTGTTGCTTGTAGTGTTGCACCAATTACTTCTTCTTTACGTGCAGCTTCTAATAAGCGGTTTACTTCATCGCGAACATTTAAAATTGCTTGCCAATCATCATTACTAAACTGACTGCTCGTTGGTGCTTGTAAGCCGTCGTACCATACTGATGTAAATACGTAATCACTGCGCTCGCCTGGTAAGGCTTCCCAGATCTCTTGTGCTGTAAAGCTCATAATTGGCGCCATCCAGCGTGTCATAGCTTCTGCAATATGGTAAAGCGCAGTTTGACAAGAACGACGTGCATGGCTATCACTTTTAGCTGTGTACTGACGATCTTTAATTACATCTAGGTAAAACGAGCCAAGTTCACCAGTACAGAAGTTCATTAGCTTTTGCGTTACTAATAACATTTGGTAGCTATCGTAAGCGGCTAAAATCTCGTCTTGTAACTGAGCCGCACGGCCAACAATCCACTTATCAAGCTCAACCATATCATCTACAGCAACTTGATCAGTTTTAGGATCAAAACCACTTAAGTTAGCCAATAAGTAACGGCTAGTGTTACGAATACGGCGATAACGATCTGCAGAGCGTTTGAATATTTCATCAGACACAGTCATTTCTGCCGTGTAATCGGTAGAAGCAACCCACAAACGTAAAATGTCAGCACCTAGCTTATTCATTACATTTTGCGGAGAGATAACATTACCCAGTGACTTAGACATTTTACGACCGTTTTCATCAACGGTAAAACCATGCGTAAGCACTTGTTTATATGGCGCATGACCATTAATCGCAACCGATGTCATCATTGACGACATAAACCAACCACGGTGTTGATCAGAACCTTCAAGGTATAAGTCGGCTGGGCCAACTAAGTCTTCACGTGCATCTACTACACATGCGTGCGACACACCTGAATCAAACCATACATCTAGCGTATCTTGCACTTTCATGTATTGCTTAGCATCTTCTTCGCCAAGTAAAGTAGCCGGCTCTAGGTCATACCATGCTTGAATACCTGACTTTTCAACAAGCTCTGCAGCTTGCTCGATAAGCTCTTGGGTATTTGGGTGTAAAGCACCGGTGTCTTTATCAACAAATAAAGCAATCGGCACACCCCATGTACGCTGACGCGAAATACACCAATCTGGACGGCCTTCAACCATGTTAGAAATACGGCTTTCGCCCCATTCAGGCAACCACTGTGTATTTTTGATTTCTTTAAGAGAGTCTTGACGTAAATTAGCCTGATCCATACTTACAAACCACTGCGGTGTAGCACGGAAAATTATTGGCGTTTTGTGGCGCCAGCAATGCGGGTAACTGTGTGTAAGTGCATGATGATGTACTAATGCACCACGCTCTTTTAGTACTTCAATTACGCTCGCGTTTGCTTTAAATACATGTTGACCAGCAAATAGCTCAGTCTCAGGTAAGTACACACCATTTGCGCCAACAGGGTTAGCAACTTCTAGGTTGTAATTTAAGCCTGCCACGAAATCTTCTTGACCATGACCTGGCGCTGTATGCACAACACCTGTACCTGAGTCAGTAGTAACGTGGTCAGCAACAATCACAGGTACACTAAAGTCATAAAAAGGATGCGCTACTTGTAAGTTTTCAAGTACAGCACCTTTTACGTAACCTAAAACGTGGTAATGATCAAAACCAAAACGGTCCATTGCATCTTTAACAAGTTCTGAGCCTAAAATTAAACGCTGCTGTGCGCCTTCATCTTCAACTTGTACAAGCGCATATTCTAGATCGGCATGAACAGCAACAGCACGGTTTGCAGGAAGCGTCCATGGCGTTGTTGTCCAAATAACAGTTCCAACACTACCTTGGCCTTCATGGCCTTGGGCTAGGTCAAACGCATTTACTACTGCGTCTTGGTCATCAAAAATAAAACGTACGTCAATTGCTGGCGACTGTTTATCTTGATATTCAACTTCTGCCTCTGCTAATGCAGAGCCACAATCTGTACACCAATGTACAGGCTTAGCGCCTTTGTGTAAGTGACCGTTTTTAATAATACGACCAAGCACACGAATTGCATTCGCTTCAAAATCAAAATTCATTGTTAAGTAAGGCTTATCCCAATCTGCAAATACGCCTAAACGTTTAAAATCAACCTTTTGGCCTTCAACTTGCTTTTTGGCATACGCACGACACTTTTCGCGAAACTCGCTCGCCGTTACTTTTACACCCGGCTTACCTACTTTTTTCTCAACCATTAACTCAATTGGTAAACCGTGACAGTCCCAACCAGGTACATAAGGCGAATCAAAGTCTGATAAAGTTTTAGACTTAACAATAATATCTTTTAAAATCTTGTTTACTGAGTGGCCTAAGTGGATGTCGCCATTTGCATACGGAGGGCCGTCATGCAAAATAAAGGTCTTTTTACCCTTTTTAGCGCTGCGAATTTGACCGTAAAGGTCGTCTTCATACCATGCTTTAAGCATTTTTGGTTCACGTTGTGCCAAATTGCCACGCATTGGAAACGGTGTTTCCGGTAAATTCAAAGTATGTTTATAGTCGCTCATTTATCCTACATTCCGTATCTATCGGCTGCCTAATTTAAACCAAAACACTGCTTAGCGGCGGCAACATCTGTTGCTATTTGCGCCGTGAGTTGTGTTAATGTCTCGAATTTTTTCTCATCGCGGAGTTTTTGTATTAACTCCACGTGCATAAATTGTCCATAAATGTCTTGTGCAAAATCAAAAAGATGAACTTCTAGAAGTGCACGTGTTCCATTAAATGTGGGTTTGTTGCCTATATTTGCAACCCCAAAAATTTGTTTACCTGCAATTGTAGCCTGCACAGCAAACACACCATTAACAGGGCAAACTTGGCGTTTAAGCGCTATGTTTGCTGTTCTAAAACCAAGCTCACGGCCTCTTTTCCAGCCATGTATTACGCGCCCAGAGATAGCGTAGTCGTGGCCAAGCATCACTTTTGCACTGACTAAATCACCAGCAGCTAATGCTTCACGAATCAATGTGCTGCTCACTCTAGCATTTAACTGGCGAAAACTCGCTGTGCTTTGCACATCCATTCCCGCCTGATTCCCCATACTAACGAGTAAATCAAAATTGCCTTTGCGCTGCTGCCCAAATCTAAAATCATCACCTACTGTTAATGCTTTAACACCGAGTTTTTTTATAAGTATGTCGCTTACAAACTGTTCAGCTTGCATATTTGCAAATTGCTGATTAAAGCTAATACAAATTACACGTTCAATGCCTAAATCGCTCAATAAACGCAGCTTATCACGTAATCGCGTGAGCCTTGCTGGGGCATTATTTTTAGCAAAAAACTCTTGAGGCTGAGGTTCAAAAAGCATCACTGTACTTGGTAAGTTGTGCGCTTTAGCATCGGCTAGCAAACCTTTTAATACTTGCGAATGACCTAAGTGAACACCGTCAAAATTACCAATAGTCAGCACACACCCAAAGTGATGCGCTCGAATATTGTGTATACCTCTAATTAACTCCATGCCACCTAAAGCCTTTTTTCAGCGAGTATTATCACGACTTATACCAAGGAAAAGCCACAAGGCTGCCGATTATAATCTTTTTTTTAGTTTGATTCAGTAATTGCTACACTTTTTATCGTATTTAGTCTTACGCCCATTAAAAAGAGCATTGCAAAGTAGCTAACTCCAGCTAACGCAACAAGAGCAATTAACAATATAACTTGCTGCATGAATGCCCAAGAAGCCCAGTAATAGTAACTACTTACATACCATGTAACACACCCCATAACTATACTTGCAACAATACACTTTATAGTGAAACGCAAACTCATAGAAGAAAACTGATAAACTTTTTCTTTTTTAAGCTGCCTGTAAAGTAAAAATGCATTACAACTGGCCGACATCGATGTAGCAAGGGCTAACCCTAAGTAACCTATAAAAGGCGCCAACATAATATTAAACACCATATTTAGCACTAAGGTTATAATACCAATGCGTACGGGCGTTTTAGTATCTTGACGGGAATAAAAACCAGGCGCGAGCACTTTAATCAACATAAAGCTAACTAACCCTACAGAGTAAGCAACAACACCTAAACTTACCGCTTTTACATGATCAACACTGTCCTCTTTAAAAGCACCATGATCGAATAGCACCGTAATTATAAGTGGACTAATTATCATTAAGCCAACCATTGCTGGTATACCTAAAAATATTACAAACCGCACACCCCAATCTAACGTATGCTGAAAATCGCTCAATTTTTTACTGCTGTGCAATTTAGACAATGCGGGTAAAATAACCGTCGCAATACCTATTCCAAACAAACCAAGCGGAAACTCTATTAGCCTATCTGAGTAATAAAGCCATGCTATAGAGCCTGTCATTAATAGTGAGGCTATCATGGTATCTAGTAATAAATTAATTTGGCTTATCGATACGCCAAACAATGCAGGAAGCATAAGCTTACGCACTTTTTTAACATTTTCGTCTTGCCAAGCCCAACGCGGGCGCGCCAACATTTTTGCGCGATATAAAAACGGCAATTGAAATAACAATTGCACAATACCACCGACAAATACGCCTATAGCTAGGGCGTATGCACCAACACTAAACTTATCATGTAAAAAAATAGCGCAGCTGATTATTGATATATTGAGTAAAACGGGCGTAAAAGCAGCGACTGCAAAGCGGTTATAAACGTTCATTACTGCACCACTAAGCGCAACTAAGCTCACAAAAAATAAATACGGAAAAGTTAACTTTAATAACGAACTAGCAAGTTCAAATTTTTCAGCGTTTGGGCCACCCTGCCACCAATCTATAAACCAACCTGTACCAAATAAGGCCGCAATTACCGGTGAAGCAACGACACCAAATATGGTTACTATAAGTAAAATAGTACCGAGCGTTCCGGCAGCTTGCGCCACAAAAAGCTTAACTTTGTCATCACCTTGTTGCTCTTTGATTTCACTAAGAACAGGTACAAACGCCTGTGCAAAGGCACCTTCGGCAAACAAACGTCGTAAAAAATTAGGAATACGGTTAGCAAATAAAAAAACATCGGCAGCGGCGCTGGCCCCTAATAAATTTGCAACTACTGCATCTCGTACTAGCCCTAATATGCGTGAAATCATAGTCATACAACTCACGATCATACCTGAGCGAAATAAACCTTTTGACACCTTAAACCCACTTAAAAATCCCTAATATGGGCAATTATGCCACAGTCTTTTTTATAAATCGCTTTAAAGCACTAGGCTGGGAGTCTGTGCTTTGTTACAATATCGATATTAACTGCTAAAGCGGCAAATTGATGTTCGTTATAAGGAGCAGTTTTTCTTGGATTGTTAAATTTACATTGACATTCATGATAAAAACAGGCATATTCCACGGCCTTTAATTTAAGCTTTATTTAAGATTGTTAGGAGCAAACCTTGGCTAACATCAAGTCTGCAAAAAAACGCGCTATCACTAGCGAAAAAAACCGTCAGCACAACGCAAGCCGTCGTTCAATGATGCGCACTTACTTCAAAAAAGTAATTGTTGCTATTGAAGCTGGTGATAAAGAAGCTGCACAGCAAGCTTTTTCTGTTGCTACACCTATCCTAGACCGTTACGCAACTAAGGGTCTAATTCACAAAAACAAAGCAGCTCGTCATAAGAGCCGTATTGCCGCTAAAATTAAAGCGCTATAATTTGTTTTTGTAGAATATAAAAACCGGCATTTGCCGGTTTTTTTTTGCTTGAATTTTAACTGCACTTAACTTGCTTATGCATTTTCTAAATCTGGGTAAAACTTCTTCAGCATTGCCGCTATTTTTTTAGGTGTAAATGGTTTTACAACAAACCCTTTAGCGCCCTTATCTATTGCATCCTTTACGTTATCAACACCTGAATGTGCAGATACCATCACCACATTTGTCTCTGGGCTTAATTCATTGATTTGCGAAATCAAATCTTTACCATCTCCATCTGGTAATTCAATATCTAAAAAAATCATATCGTAATTGGCAGCCTGACACTCACTAATACATTGCGAGGCCGTAGATGCTTCCTTTACATTATCTATCCCTAAGTGCATGAGCGTTTGGCTCAAAAAACTACGCACCGTGCTAACGTCATCTACAATTAAAATTGATAGCTGCGTATTCATCTTTATTCCTCGTAGGCTATAAGCTAACTTTAAGTTATCATATTGATACATAAATTTATTCATTTAATTATAGAGACCTACGCCAAAAAGGCCAGATTTGCTTTATGTCTAAAACACCAAATAAACAATCACTGCTTGGTAAAATGCCAGCAAGAAAAAAAACACCCCAAAAAAGAAAGCCTCAGCCTTCAACCCAGCGTCCACAAACAAATAACACAAATGCACAAACTCTCAATGATGAACGCAAACACACCAAACCTAAAAAAGGGTTATTTATAACACTTGCAGTTATAGCGGTGATTATTTTAGTGTTTCCAAAACCGACCTTGCTCACCTATAAAAAATTAGGGATGGTAAGTGAAAGTATTTATTGGCCAGGTGTTTTTGGTAAAGGCGCAATGCTTATTGATTCAAACTTACATCCACAGTTTGATTCTAAGCGTAAATCCCTTTATTTATGCAGTGATTTACAAAAGCCACAGAGCTGCCAAAAGTATCAAGTGATAGCTGACAATGGTTTATTTGCTGCAATAGGTAGCTACTTTTAGCATTAAAAAAACTAATCTGAAAATTTAAAATTACTTGGTTGAAAGGTGTGCAAAAGATCAACATAATGGCGCTCCTTTTTTCAACAACTGAACTATTGAAACGACCATGCTAAACGAGCTAGATTGGCTTTTAAACACGACACTACTTGCACTAGGTTTAGGTGCATTCTTTATTAACCAGATAACACTGCTGCGCGTTGCCGCCATTAGTGCTTGTGGTTTGTTATTCTTATCATTTAGCTTAGATCTTATGTCGTCGAGTGTTATTTCAAATATGAGTTTAGTGTTGATCAACACTTTTTACTTGTTTAAAGTTTATACATTTGGGCAATTTAACGTAACCCAAAATTAACAACTTCTCCTTAGAATAATTGATAGCCCAGCATTGCTGGGCTTTTTTATATTAAAATTTAAAGTTTGGGGTTCACAATGAACTGAGATAAAATTTAGTACGTATTATTCTAAATTTAGGTCTTACTATGCCTTTATCTGACTTTGATTTATTTTTATCTTCTATGGAAGATGTAAAACCAATAAACCACGATACTATTACTCCCATTTCAAATAACCACAGTGCAACCCTAGCCCAACAAGAAAAACGTAAAGCAGCACAAATTAATCTAGCAAATGATGAAAATTACTTACAATCTGAGCATGTTGAAATATTAGACCCACTCGCTATATTAAGCTTTAAAAAAGATGGCGTACAAAGTGCGGTTTTTAAAAACTTACGTTTGGCTAAATACCAAGTTGATGCCACGCTTGACCTGCATGGGCAATTACTTAAAAACGCACGTAATACTTTATTTAGCTTTATTGCTGATTGCCACCAGCGAAATATACGTGTTGTATTAATACGCCACGGGATCGGCATAAAAAATAAAGCTAAACCAGGCATTTTAAAAAGTTATGTAAACAAGTGGCTACAAGAGTTGCCTCAAGTATTGGCTTTTCATACCGCACTTAGGCACCACGGTGGAAGCGGTGCTACTTATGTATTACTTAAAAAAAGTGAAGAAAAGAAACACGAAAACCGAGAAATACACAGTAAGCGGGGTTAATCCGCTACCGTTAACTCTTCCTTGGTTTGAACTTTTGAAGGGATATCTTCGGCATTAGCCTGATTAAACCAAGCAGAAACGCCAAGTACTACAATAGAAATGATAACTAGGCTTAATTTAACGCCACTTTGACTCGATTTCATAACACCCTCTTTGTAATTTTTATTAGTGAGAATAGCTTTACACTAATAAAAATTACAAATGTTAACAAGCTGTTTTTTAAACTAATTAGCTATCTCTTAATAACCTTTAGTTCTATCTATTGTATTATTAAGTGAAACGCCCTGATTTAAGCATTCAATATTTTTTGCTATTTGTTCTATTACGCTATCAATATCAGATAATGCTGCACAGTGCGGAGTTAAAGTAACTTTAGGGTGGCACCAGTATGGATGTTCTTGTGCTAGCGGCTCTTGCTCAAATACGTCAAGCGTTGCGCCGCGCAAAGTATTATTATTTAAAGCGTTTAATAAATCTTGTTCTACGACATTTCCTCCTCGAGCCACATTAATAACTACAGCATGTTCAGGTAATTTAGATAGCAAAGAGCCATTGATAATACCTTGCGTTGCCTGTGTAAGAGGAAGTAAACATACTAAGTAATCAACGTTAGGAAGCATATTGCTAAGCCCTTGCTCAGCATAAAAAATATCTACACCAGTTACATTTTTACTACTTTGTGCCCACGCACTTACCTTAAAGCCATTATTAATAAGTTTTTGTGCACATGCTTTGCCTAGCTCTCCATAGCCAAGAATACCAACATGCTTATTTTTTAATGCGCGTTTTGGTTTCCACGTTTGCTGCGCTTGTTTTAGGTAATACTCTTTTAAACGAAGCTTTTGAGCTAACACATGTGTTAGCACATATTCAGCCATATCCTCTGCAAGTTGCTCATCAACAATACGAACAACGTCCACCTTATCATTTAAAAGTGATAAATCTATACTGTCTACACCGGCACCAAATGACGACACAGCTTTTAAGTTAGGTAGCTGTTGCCACATAGCCTCAGGTGCATTCCAAGCAAGTACAAATTCAACACCTTCTACATTTTTACACGCGGGCCATTGCTCTATCAGGGTATTAGGCAAACGCTGTTGTAACTTGGTTATCAGTTTTGTGTTATCTCGTCCAGTTATAGCCACTAATACCGACATAAATTCTCCTAGCAATACAAAGTTTATAAACTAACACTTTAAAAAGTCACACAACTGCAAAGTAATTGTCACACCCTTTTTTTAATCTTATAGGTATGGCGAATAGGCCAAATTGAAGATGAGGTTAATATGATAAGTGTTGATAAAGTAATTGCTGCAAATTTACCACAACTAGATAACTCTCCAAAGGTAAAAGGGTTAGTAAAAAAAGGTCTTGGTTATTTGCTACATGAACAAGAGTTTGTTGCTTTTGGTGATGCATATCCTCACCTACAAGGATTAGAGTTTGTTGAGCAAGTGCTTGATGAGCTCAATTTTGATACTCGTTATAAACCAAAGCAAATAGAGCATATACCAACAGAAGGTAAGTTAGTCATTGTTGCTAACCACCCTATTGGCTCATTAGACGCATTAGCGCTCATTAAAGTGCTCTCAGGTGTTAGGCAAGATTTAAAAGTAGTAGCTAACCGTATGCTAATGTCGGTAACGCCTATGCACTCTCTTTTACTGCCTGTAGATAACTTATCTGGGATGAGTAATAAACAAGAGCTAAACAATATACAAAATCATTTAAAAAGCGAGGGAGCCCTGCTCATCTTTCCTGCTGGTGAAGTATCTCGTTTAGGGCCAACCGGTATAAAGGACTGCAAATGGAATAGTGGCTTTTTACGCATGGCAAAAAAAGCTAACAGCCCTATTCTACCTATTTATATTAAAGCTAAGAACAGTCCTCTGTTTTATGGCACTTCGATGATTTACAAGCCTTTGGCTAGCTTGCTATTAGTAAAAGAAATGTTTAAGCAACGTCAAAAATCATTAGAGTTTGAAATAGGTGCCTCAATCCCTCCAGAGTCATATTTAATAGAAAACTTAAAAGACAAAGAGATTGTAAACCTAATTCGCAAGCAGCTATATCGCCTTACCACTAAAAAAACATTACCACTAAAAACACAAACTCCTATTGCAGTGCCTGAATGCAGAAAAGAGCTTAAAAAAGCCATAGAACAATGTAAGTTACTGGGGAAAACCCTAGATGGTATGCATATCTACCTATACCAATATACAGGTAGTTCACCTATTTTTAGAGAGCTTGGGCGCCTTAGAGAAATTGCTTTTAGAGCCGTGGGTGAAGGAAGTGGTAAACGCCGCGACATAGATAAATATGATATGGACTATCAACATTTGGTACTTTGGGATCCCACCCAATTAGAGCTTGTAGGTGCTTATAGGCTTGCATGTGCAAAAGACATTATAGATAAACATGGCAGAGAAGGTTTATACACCGACAGCTTATTTAGCTATACCGATGCTATGAAACCTTATTTAGAACAAGGTATAGAGTTAGGCAGAAGCTTTGTACAACCTAAATATTGGGGGCGAAAAAGCTTAGATTATCTGTGGTATGGGATTGGTGCTTTTGTAAAAAACTATCCGCAATACCGTTATTTATTTGGCGCTGTAAGCGTTCCAAATACGTTACCCGATCAAGCAAAAGCCATGTTAGTTTATTATTACCAACACTATTATAAAACTGATGAAGCGCTTGCAAGCCCTAATAATGAGTTTAAGCCTAGCGAGCAAGAGCTCATACAATGTAATACTGTTTTTAGCGGTAACGACGTAAAAGAAGACTTTGTTGAGCTTAAACACGTTCTTGCAAATATGAGTGTGCAAGTACCTACTTTATTTAAACAATATACTGAGCTTTGTAAGCCTGGCGGGGTAAAATTTTTAAGCTTTAGTATCGATCCCGATTTTAATAATTGTATCGATGGACTAGTACTCGTGGATATGCAAAACGTGAAAGATAACAAAGCGAAGCGTTACCTAGGTTAATAAGCATTAACTTAACTGCGAGCATGTGCTCGCTGTTAGTTTTCGTTTATAAAAATACGCGATAATAGATTAGTATAAATACCCTTAATCTTAATTAAATCATTAATTGAAACGTGCTCGTTAGTTTGGTGAATCGTTTTATTTAGTACACCACACTCTATTACTTGGGTGTGGTTATTTGAAAAAAAACGCCCATCTGATGTGCCACCGCTGGTACTTAAAAGAGGGTAACTGCCTGTTTGCTCATAAATGGCTTCCTCTACTTGCGCTATTAAGCACCCGTTATTATTAGCGCTGGTGTAATACGGCTCGCATGGACGCTCCCATGTGATAGATATTTTTTCTAAAAACTCATTTAATGTATTTAGTAATAATGCTTTAACAGCCGTACTGTTATAACCGTGACTATAGCGTACATTAAATGTGATTTCGCACTCACAAGGTACTAAATTATCAACCACGTTATTTATATTTATACCGGTTACTTGCAGTGTTGTTTTAGAACTTGCTTCATCTAGAAGCCAAACTTGCTCACTTAACGAATTTACTATTTTTGCGCCCAAATGCGCGGCATTAAGTGTATTTTGAGGATACGCGACATGCCCAGCCTTACCTCTTACGGTTATACGCGCAGAGAGCGCGCCACGGCGTCCGTTTTTAATTGTATCGCCAACTTGTATTGAGCTTGTAGGCTCTCCTACAATACAACCGTCTAATACAATGCCTCGCCTAGTTAGCCTATTTGCTATTTCTAAAGAACCAAACTCAGCTTCACCTTCTTCATCAGACGTAATAAGCCAATAAAGTGTGCCTGCTCTTGCAGACTTACTATTAATTAAATTTTTTGTAGCGCTTAACATCGCCGCTACACCGCCCTTCATATCAGCAGCGCCTCTGCCAAAAATAGCACCATCTACTATTTTACCTTCAAAAGGAGGGCTTAACCACGCGTCACCTGTTGCTGGTACAACATCAATATGGCCAGAGAAAGCAATGCTCGGACCCTCTTTAAATTTAATACTTGCTATTAAGTTTGTTACGCCATTTATAGTAAATTTTTCATAATTAAAGCCTAACTCTGTTAATTGCTTAATTAGCCAATCTATTGCACCCGCTTGCTCAGGTGTTACTGATTTAAAGCGAATGAGCGTCTGTAGGTACTCTACAACATCAACTTTACTATCTGTGTGTTTTATCTGTGATTCAAGCGCCGCTAAAAACATATTAAATATACTATGTAGCCTAAGAAGCTTTTATTAAAACGTGGTTTTATGACTCCCCTATGTCAGCCCTAATACATTCTTGTGACGATGAGCAAAATAAAATGTCAATATTTGCGATTAACGAATAACGCTAAAATTAATCTAAATCAATAAAGTGCTGCACAAGGTTCAAACATTTTTGAAACTTTGATCTAGAACAGGTTTTTAAATTTTTTATTCGTCAATAATAGTGGCAATTAAAAAGTCGTTCTCGGAGAACAGCATGAAAACTCAAATTAGCATTGCATTACTTACTTCTTTACTAGCACTCTCTCCTGCTGCACACGCTAACTTTAGCGTAAATGTTGGCGCTATTAACGTTAACCCTGACAACAGCAGCTCAGCAATTAACGAGGCGCCAACACTGGGTCTTAAAGGCGATTCAGATACACAATTAGGTATTACTATCGATTACGCATTTAACGACAAATGGGTGCTAGAACTTATAGCAGCTACACCATTTTCTCATGATGTAAACGGCGCTGGTGGTTTGGCTGGTAATAAAATTGCCGATATAAAACAATTACCACCTTCACTTGTCGCTCAATACCACTTTTTAGATACTAGTTATGCGCTAAGACCTTTTGTAGGTGTGGGTATAAACTACACTGCATTTTTTGACGAACAGCCATCGCAAGCCCTTAAAACAACACTGGGCACAGATGATGTAGAAGTAAAATTAGATGATTCTTTTGGCTTTGTAGCTCAAGTAGGCGCTAACTATAAAATTGATAAAAACTGGGGCTTGCACGCCATGGTATCGCTTATGGATATTGATACTGATGCAACGGTATACGCTAATGGTGCAAAAGCACTTACCTCAACGGTAGAGCTAGACCCTGTAGTGGCAATGTTTGGTGTTAGATATAGTTTTTAGAAAGTAGTATATGTGTGTGTTAAAAAGGCGCTATGCGCCTTTTTGTTTATGTAGTGAAAAAAGTAATTCAGCTTCAGCTCTTGGTAATTCGCATTCGCGTATAACTTCATCTAAATCAGCCCCGAGTTCAACCATTTTCACAGCACGAGAGTAGATCTTGGCATCGGGATCATCGTACTTTTGAGCCGCTTGTTGCTGTATTAAGTCTTGGTTTTGTTGTTCAACTTCAAGCACTCGCTTACCAATACTCAGCAATCCGGTTCTTAACTCTGACACTTCACTTCTTAAAATATGAGTTTGCTCAGATGATTCTTTAAGTTGCTGAGAAATGGAATCAATTTCTGCAGTGTGTTTATTTTTTAATGCAATAATTAACGCCAGCGATATAAGACCTACCGCTAGCGCCGATATAGCTATACTAAGTAACAGCATAATTTATTTGGTAAAGCTTATATATCGCTTAACTCATCCCATTCATCATCACTAAGTAGTTTATTTAAATCAACTAATATAAGTAATTCATTATCGCGATTACAAACACCTTGAATAAACTTAGCACTTTCTTCAGTACCCACATTAGGAGCACTGTCTATTTCAGAACTTCGCAGATAAACAACTTCAGATACGCTATCGGCTAAAATACCAATGACTTGCTCTTCTGCTTCAATAATCAAAATTCGAGAATTATCAGTAGTATCAGCTGCTGGTAAGCCAAAACGAGAGCGAGTATCAATAACCGTTACCACGTTACCGCGAAGGTTAATAATACCAATAACATAAGAAGGCGCTCCAGGTACTGGAGCTATTTCTGTATAACGAAGTATTTCTTGTACTTGCATTACATTTACGCCGTAGGTTTCTTCCTCAAGCTTAAACGTAACCCACTGTAAAATTTCATCATTATTATCTGCATTTTTATTTGCTGACAGTAATTTATCTTGATTCATGCTATTACCCCGTAATGGTCATTACTACTGACGGCTGTCTAAGCCTTTCTCTAATAATATATTTAAGTTGTCTACATCAATTAAAGCACACATTTTTTCTTTTATAACGCCCGCAAGCCATGGACGCTTGCTTTGGTTGGTACGCCATTTTACATCTTCTTTACTCAATGTAATGTTATTTATCAGCTTTTCAGCTAATAAGCCCCACTGACTATCGCCTAGTGTAATTAAATATTGATAATCTAATGACGCTTCTAATTTTTCATCGTACTTTTCTGGCATTACCCAACGAGCGGTATCAACAACGTTGAGTTTTTCCTCTCGGTTAAGCATGACACCTTTAAACCACTTAGGTTTACCAAACAAATGATTTACTTCACCTAATTGATGAATACCACCTAATGCCTTTAATGGCACAGCAAGTGTGAGCCCTGCCACTTCAAAAAATAACGCCTGAAACTCACCTTCAAAATAATCAGCCTTACCATCAATTGAAAGCTGCGGCTCAGTGCTTTCAAGTGCGGTAGTGGTTGCTTCTACATTGTCGTTATTAGCAACCTCACTAACATTTTCGGTATCAGATATTGGCTCTACATCTGAAGCGAGTAAATCTTGATCGAATACTTTTTCTGCTGCTTTTAATTGCTCTTTAGGTTTTAAATGAACTTGCTCAGGCTGTGTGCCATCTGGGAGCTGCTCGAGTAACTTTGCTACTGGCTCAAGGCTATCTACAGGCTCGTCTTCACAAAGCAAAGCCCCTAGGTATTGTTTCATTACTTTTTCATTAGCAAATAATTGCTTACTCATTCATTAACCTTGTTCAATTAAATACTCCAATAGCGCTTTATATGCATATACACCACGCGAGCGGGGACAAAATTCTATTGGCACTTTTTGCGCTAAGCTTGCATCTCTAAACTTAGTATCCACCGGAATAACACCTGGCCATACTTTATTAGTGTATGTATTTTGTAATGTTTTATATGCCTCTAACGATGCTTTAGTACGCTTGTCATACATAGTAGGAATTATAGTATATTGATAATCTTTCGCCTGAGAGGTTTGCATTAATTCCATTGTGCGCATCATTCTATCGAGCCCTTTAAGCGCTAAAAATTCAGTTTGTACGGGAACTAAAATACGCTCACTGGCGGCTAAAGCGTTAACCATCAACACACCTAAAACAGGAGGACAGTCTAAAATGGCATAGTCGTAATGTTCACTGATTTTTGCAAGCGCTTTTTTTAATATTAGTCCCATTCCCGTTTTATTACCCATACTTCTATCAAGCGTGGCGATGGCCATAGTTGCGGGTAAAATATCTAGATTTTCGAGAGTTGATGGACATAATGCTTGAAGTATTTCTTCGCTTTGCATACTCGTACCACGTGCAAAAATATCGTACACGCTGACTTCTAAGTCTTCAGAGTCTATACCAAAGTAATATGTGAGTGATGCATGAGGATCGGTATCTATAAGCAGCACACGTTTACCCTGCAAAGCTAAAATACCAGCAAGGCTAACAGCAGTGGTTGTTTTTCCAACCCCTCCCTTTTGATTTGCGACAGTCCAAATCTTCACATTTTGTCCTAATTACTGTTCATTGCGTGTGGTTATGCGAATACCACCATGAGGCAATCGAATTATTTTGATAGTATCGTCGTCCGAAGGTAGCTCGACTTCGTGCTCTACCGCTTCAGGCTCACTTTCTTGCTCACCTTTTTTAACTTCTTTTTTAGGCGGTAGGCCATACTTAGAAAGTGCAATTACAACTTTACGATTTTCAGCTCGCCCTGCGGCGGTACTGTTATCTGCAAACGGAGAGTATTGACCATATCCCTCTATAGCCATTCTTGCCGAGTTAATACCTAACGCCTCGAGCTCCACTAAAATACTGGTAGCTCTAGCAACCGATAGCTCCCAGTTAGAGCGAAAAATTTCATTACGAATAGTTTCATCGTCAGTATAACCGCGCACTCGTACATAGTTATCTACAGGAGCAATAATATCTTTAACTATTTTAACTACTTGCTTTGCTCTTGAGTGGGCAACTGAGCTTCCACTTGAAAACAACATTCCAGAACTAAGCTCTATAATCAACCAATCTTGGTTAAGCTCTAAGCTAGCCTCGCCATCACGAATTTCATCAATTAGTGCTGACTGTAATTTAACTAAAAGGCTATCAAGGGGTTTGCCTAAATACTTTTGTTGAATATTACTTGTATCACTTTGGCCATCAAGAAGCTCAGGGCCTTGCTCTTGCTTTTGAATACTTTCACCATAAAGAACTTCTTGCTCTGGCGTCACTCTATCGGTCAAAATTCCATTGCCGTTAACACCTTCACCTTGCTGCGAAAATTGGCGTGCAGACTTATCAAAAACATGTTCAAGTGAGTCAGATAAAACCTGAAAGCTTTCTTCTTTATTAATAGCAATAGCGTATAGCACTACAAAAAAGGCAAACATTATAGTCATGTAATCAGCATACGACACAAGCCAACGCTCTGTGTGTTGGTCTTTAGCGGCTGAATGACGAAGGCGCCTACGCAGCATAGTTACGCATCCACTAAATTAGGGCGCTCAACACGATAAGCCTCAAGCTTTAATTCTATATTCATAGGGCTTTCGCCAACGCTTATAGCAATCACACCTTCAGCAAGCATTTCATGGTATAGCATTTTTTGCTCAACTCGCTGTTTAAGCTTATTTGCCATTGGTAAAAACAGTAAATTAGCGAGTCCAACTCCGTAAATTGTCGCTATAAAAGCAGTTGCCACACCTGCGCCCAACATTTGTGGGTCAGTAATAAAAGACATTGCCTGAATTAATCCAAGCACAGCTCCTAAAATCCCAATGGTAGGACTGTAACCTCCCATGGCTTCATAAACACGAGCAGCTTCTAATAAGCGATCACGTTCAAGTAGTAAATCAATTTCGAGTGTGTCGCGCAGCTTTTGCTCTGAACAGCCATCAATCAGTAAGCTTAAACCTTTTGCAGCATAAGCGTCTGAGTGAGTTAGTGCTTCGTTTTCAAGCGCTAAGTAACCTTCTTGTCGAGCTTTATGGGACCAGCGCTTGACTTGCTCTATTGCTTCGTCAATATCATAGTGAGGAGCAACAAAAACCCAGCTACTCATATTCAGCATTTTTTTAAATGTACTGGCAGAGGTTTGTAACATAACCGCGCCAATAGTGCCGCCTAAAACAATAATTAATGCAGGCCCATTAAAAAGAGCTGAAACAACGCCACCCTCTAAAGAATAACCAATAGCTATTGCACCAAGCGCGACGACTAACCCAAGTATTGAGAGCTTATCCACACCCAGTCTCTCTTTTAATTCTCATAGCAACATCATCAAGTGCTAAATTTTCACTTGCAAGTCCTGCGTTTGCGATCGCTTGTGGCATACCATACACTACGCAGCTTTTTTCATCTTGAGCCCAAATTGTGGCACCAGTTTGCTTGAGCATCCGCGCACCATCACGCCCATCAGCGCCCATGCCAGTTAAAACAATTGCCAACACATCACCTTGGTAAGCCTTTGCTGCACTGGCAAAAGTAACATCTACACTAGGTTTGTAACTTATGCGTTCGCTATTATCTTCAAATACACGCAATG
Organism: Pseudoalteromonas sp. S3178; assembly: GCF_005886985.1. Lineage (NCBI taxonomy): Bacteria > Pseudomonadati > Pseudomonadota > Gammaproteobacteria > Alteromonadales > Pseudoalteromonadaceae > Pseudoalteromonas > Pseudoalteromonas sp. S3178. The sequence goes on from NZ_PNCW01000012.1 coordinate 45,043, forward strand.
TTCTATTTGAGCCGCGCCCTTCAACCATCATTTGTTGCCCACCTGGCGCTAAGTAAGCCGTTCCAGGTTGTAAACGATCCCCTTGCTGAGCTTCTTTTACTTTAATTTGGCACAATCCATTTAGACGTGCAGCAAATGCTGGCGTGAACGCAGCAGGCATGTGTTGAATAAGTAAAATTGGGTGAGGAAAATTTGCAGGTAACTGAGTTAAAATAGTTTGTAGTGCAACAGGTCCCCCTGTTGATGTACCTATTGCAACAAGTTGGTAGTGTTTACCACTTGCTCGTATTGACGCATTATTTGAGTGAGCTTTTGCAGGCTCAGTACGTTGAAAGCTTCTATCAGGCTGCTTTACAGTGCTAGCCCCTGAAAAACTAGAGCGTACAGACGTTGCTCTTTCTACTGGTTTACTTGTAGTGATTGGCTTAAACGCTCTTGGCGCCCGCCTTCTTCCTATTTCTTTTACTTTTGTTTGTAGTAACTTAATAGCATCTTCGTTATTACGCGCAATATCTTCGAATTTTTTTGGTAAAAAATCCATTGCTCCAGCATCTAGTGCATCTAATGTTGCTGTTGCACCATCACGTGTTAGCGACGAAAACATTAATATCGGCGTTGGATTACTCGCCATTATTTCTTTCACAGCACTAATGCCATCAAGCACGGGCATTTCTACATCCATAGTGATCATGTCAGGGCGTAGCTGCGCTGTTTTTTCTACAGCTTCTCTGCCATTTACAGCAAAACCTATAACGTGTATGTCGCTATCTTGTTCAAGTATTTCGCTTACTCTACGGCGAAAAAAGCTTGAATCATCAACAACTAAAACTTTAACGGCCATTTAGCTCTCTTATTAAGTTTATGCGCAGGTAAGTATTTACTACATACCTGCATTATTATTAGCCTGCGTAATGTTTTAACATGCTTGGAACATCAAGAATAAGTGCAATACCACCATCAGAGGTAATTGTAGCGCCTGCCATACCTGGCGTGCCTTGAAGCAATGCATCAAGCGGCTTAATTACCACTTCCTCTTGGCCTATTAATGAATCGACAACAAAACCAACTTGCTGCGTTCCAATTTGAACAATAACAACATGTCCTTGGGCTTTTCGCTGAGAGCGGTCTGCACCTTTAACTAGCCAATGCTCTAGATAAAATAACGGAATCGCTTTTTTACGCACAATAATTGTTAATTGACCATCAACAACATTTGTCTTAGTTAAATCTAAATGGAATATCTCACTTACCCCAGCCAGTGGTAAGGCAAATGTTTGTGCCCCAACAATAACCATTAGAGTAGGTAAAATAGCTAAAGTTAGAGGAACTTTTATTTCTAAAATAGTGCCTACACCTAGCTCAGACTGTATGCTAACCGAACCATTCAATTGAGTGATTTTAGTTTTTACTACGTCCATCCCTACACCACGGCCAGAAATATCTGAAATTTCTTCTTTGGTAGAAAAACCTGGAGCAAAAATTAGGTTATAAGCTTCAGTGTCAGAAAGTCGACTCGCTTGGTCATGATCGAGAACGCCTTTACTAATCGCTATTTTTTTGAGTTTCTCAGCGTCCATACCTGCACCATCATCTTTAATGGTTAACAAAATATGATCGCCTTCTTGCGATGCAGATAACGTTACATTACCTGTTCGTGGTTTGCCTGCGGCTTCACGGGCGGCTGGCATTTCAATTCCATGATCGACTGAATTACGAACTAAATGCACAAGAGGATCGGCAAGCGCTTCAACTAAGTTTTTATCTAAATCAGTTTCTTCACCAACAAGTTGTAGATTTATATCTTTATTTAAACTACGCGCTAAATCACGAACAACACGAGGGAAACGGCCAAAAACCTTTTTGATTGGCTGCATTCGTGTTTGCATAACCGCACCTTGAATATCAGCAGTTACTACATCAAGATTAGATATTGCTTTACCCATGGCCTCGCTATCAGAGTTAGTGGCAAGACTCACTAAGCGATTTCGAACAAGTACTAGCTCACCCACCATATTCATAATTTGATCAAGACGTTTAGTATCTACACGTACTGTAGTTTCAGCTGGCGGTGGTGCTGCCTTTTTAGGTGCAGGAGGTGCTTTTGCTGCAGGCTTTTCAGGTGCTTTGTCAACTGGTTTTGGTGCAGGGGCTTTAGCTGGTTCCGCTTTTTTTACCGGCTCAGGCTGTTTTGCAGCTGGCGGTGAAACAGGCTCAGGTTGTTTTGCAGCTGGTGCGCTTTCTATCGATTTAGGAGCAGTCCCTTTACCATGAAGCTCATCAAGAAGCGCTTCAAACTCATCATCACTAATTTCATCATCTGACGATGAACTCACATCGTTTGGTGTTGCTTTAGCTTGTTCAACAGGAGCTTGTGCAGTGTTACTTTTTTCTGGTTCTGAGTTTGCTACAGCACCAAAACTACCAACACCATGCAATTCATCTAATAAACTATCGAATTCATCATCTGTTATATCGCCGCTAAAATCAGCACCGCTTGCTGTTGCTTCTTCAGCAATAGGACCTTGTCCTTTACCATGAAGTTCATCAAGCAGGTTTTCAAATTCGTCTTCGGTAATTTCATCTATTTGTGCATCAGCTGCGCTAGGTGCACCACTAAATAATTCATCAAAAGCAAATGGGTCTTCTTCGTCTATATCATTCGCTTCTACAGACTCAGCTTGAGGTTGATCTGGTTCATTTTGGGATGCTGCACCGGCTAGTTCAGCCTCTGTCGGCGGTAAACCAAGTATGTGAAGAGTTTCGAGTAACTGGGGGTCTGCAGGTTCAGGTTTGTCTCTATTTTGAATAGTCGCAAACATTTCGTTAATGGTGTCGAGGGCTTGTAATATAACATCCATCAACTCAGAGTTGACAGTTCGCACTCCTTGACGCAGTAAATCGAATACGTTTTCTGCACCATGACACGCATCAACAAGCTCCGTCATTGCTAAAAAGCCGGCACCACCTTTTACGGTATGAAAACCTCTAAATATAGCATTTAGTAGTTCGGTATCTTCTGGGTTATTTTCCAGCTCAACTAACTGTTCAGATAAAAGCTCTAGGATTTCTCCAGCTTCTACCAGAAAGTCTTGTAAAATATCTTCATCGACTTCAAAGCTCATGCAGTTACTCTCCTCTTAGAAGCCCAAACTTGATAAAAGATCATCGACTTCATCTTGATCAGATACAACATCATTACGTGAATCTTTATCAATAATAGGGCCTTCAGGACCTGCTAAAGTTTGTGTGGCAACTGGTTCTTCTGTTTTTTGTTGTTCTATTATTTCAGCTGTGCTGTCATCTTGTGCAGCAAAGGCTGTTAAAAGATGGAGTAAGCTCTCTTCAACTTCTCTTACAAGTTCTATAACACGACGAATGACCTGTCCGGTTAGATCCTGATAGTCTTGAGCCATTAACACGTTGGTCATTAAGCTCTGTAACTCATCGGTTTTATGATGAGAGTTGTTCATAAACTTATCGATGCTATGACACAGCGTCTTAAACTCACCTAACTCAATTTCGCGACTCATTAAGCGATCCCAAGTCGGTTTAATATGAGATATTTCATCTGCTAATTGCTGAGCAATAGGCAAACTTGCTTCAACGGCATCCATTGTTTTATTAGCTGCATTTTCTGTCATTTCCATAACATAATTAAGCCGCTTTTTAGCATCAGGAATAGCGTCAGTAGTTAAGTCAGTTAAACGTGTATCAAGTTCAAAGCTTTTAAGCGCTTCGTGCAATTGACGGGTTAACTTTCCAACTTCAGCAAATAATTCAGATTGCTCTTGTGAAGCGGTTTCTAAAATTAACTGATTGGCTTTCTCTTGCTCACCGTTTTCTAAAAAAACGACGAGTTGTCGAGCTTGTTCTAAAGTTATTTGAGGCGCAGCAGGTGCTGACATAAGCCTCTCCCCCATCATTAACCTAAACGTTCAAATACTTTTTCTAATTTAGTTTTTAATGTTCCAGCCGTAAAAGGCTTAACAATATAACCATTAACACCAGCTTGAGCTGCTGCAATTATTTGTTCTTTTTTAGCTTCAGCTGTCACCATTAGTACAGGGATATGCTTTAGCTTATCATCTGCACGAATCGCTCTTAAAAGGTCAATACCTTGCATTCCCGGCATGTTCCAATCTGTAACCACAAAATCAAATACTTGATTTTGTAACATAGGCAAAGCTGTAGAACCGTCATCAGCTTCTTGAACGTTAGTGAAGCCTAAGTCACGTAACAGATTTTTAATAATACGTCTCATCGTTGAAAAATCATCAACAACAAGAATTTTCATGTTTTTATCCAAAACATCCTCCAGTGAGGTTTTAACCTTAGTTTACTTACTACTAATTTATCCAGTCATTGATTTTAGCTTTAAGCTTAATCATCGCCTGACCATGTATTTGACTTACACGCGATTCACTTACATCGAGTATATGTCCTATTTCTTTTAAATTCATTTCATCGTTATAGTACAAAGAAAGTACCATTGCATCACGCTCTGGTAATGACTTAATTGCACTAAGCAAAGACTCATTAAACCGTTCATTTTTAACATTATTAAAAGGTTTGTCTAGTGATAAATCTTGCCCTACCGGAGTGATAACATCTTCATCAACTCCAAGATCCTCAATACCTAATACTTTACTTGCGTTAACATCATTTAAAATATGATGGTACTCATTTAACGAAATTTCAAGTTTTTCAGCAACTTCAGTATCTGATGGTTCACGATTTAAGCTGCTTTCAAGCTCCGTGATGGCCTCAGCTACTTGTCTACTTTTACGGTGTACTGAGCGAGGGGCCCAATCACCACGGCGCATTTCATCGAGCATAGCTCCACGTATTCTTATACCTGCGAAGGTTTCAAAACTTGCGCCTTTGGTTGCATCAAAGTTTTTTGAAGCTTCAATTAAACCTATCATTCCTGATTGAATTAAATCATCAAGTTGAACACTTGGCGGTAATCTAGCAATTAGATGGCATGCCACTTTTTTTACAAGCGATGCATGCTTTTCAACAATCACATTTAAGTTTTGTGTTGTTTGATATCCCATAGCTCTATTCACCAATGTTGTCATAATTAGCCGTTTACTAGTTTTTCAATGAAAAACTCTAAATGCCCAGATGGTTGGTTTGGTATTGGCCATTTAACTGCTTTTGTTGCCAGCGTTTTAAATGCAAGGGCTGCTGGCGAATTCGGAAAGAGTTCTACAATTACTTTTTGACGACGCGTTGATTTACGCATATTTTCATCATATGGAACGGTGGCAACAAGCTCCATTGAAATATCTAAAAAACGATCGGTTACTTTAGATAACTTTGCAAATAACTCTTGGCCTTCTCGCATACTGCGGACCATATTTGCAACAATTTTAAATTTATAAACACCATGCTCACGGCTTAATACTTTAATTAATGCATATGCATCAGTTATTGATGTTGGCTCATCACAAACAACAACCATGACATCTTGTGCAGCGCGAGAAAAACTCAGCACCATGTCAGAAATACCGGCGGCAGTATCTACAATTAAAATATCAAATTCAGTGTTGAGTTCACTAAAGGCACGAATTAAGCCGGCATGCTCTGAAGGCGACAGTTCGACCATACTTTGCGAACCCGACGTAGCAGGTACAATTTTTATTCCTGCAGGGCCTTCAACTAAAATTTCATCCAGCTCACATTCGCCAGATAAAACATGTGACAAGTTGCGCTCTACGCGCAAACCAAGCATCACATCACAATTTGCTAAGCCTAAGTCGGCATCAAGCACTAATACTCGATTACCTTGCTGCCCTAATGCAATAGCAGTATTTAGAGAAACATTTGTTTTCCCTACTCCACCTTTACCACCAGTTACAGCGATAACTTTTACGCCGTTGTTATTGTTTTGACTCATTTTGCGCAGGCCGCTTGCTTGATCTAATACTGTGTTAATCATACATCCCTACTGTGCTTGGCGCCACTGCTTGGTGCCTTGAATGTTGTGCTTTTGTTCTTTTTAAATACAATTGCTCAGCCTTTTTAACTAGTTTCTCAGCATTTGCAACTCGAATATCTTCTGGTACTCGTTGCCCGTTAGTAAGATACCCTATTGGAAGGCGATTTTGAATCGCAATACTAATAATCTCACCCAAACTTAAAGACTCGTCTAACTTGGTGAAAATACAACCACTTAACTGTACTTTTTTAAAGTGACGTACGGTTTCTTGTAGTACATTAATTTGTGCTGTTGCACTTAGTACTAAATAACTACGAATATCAACGCGTTGATTACGCATCAATGTATTTAACTGCTCAGTTAAACGCAAGTCTCGCTGGCTCATACCTGCTGTATCAATTAATACTAGACGCTTATTACGTAAATGATATAAAACTTCAGCTAATTCATTAGCATCTTTTACTTGTTTAACTCCACAACCAATGATTCGTCCGTATGTGGCAAGCTGCTCATAAGCACCAATTCTGTAAGTATCAGTTGTGATTAATGCGACTTTATCAGCACCATATTTTTGAGCGCCTAACGCTGCAAGTTTAGCAACCGTTGTTGTTTTACCTACGCCTGTTGGGCCAACTAACGCATAAACACCACCTTGGCGAAGTATCTCGTTGTTAGTTGTTTGCATTTGATCTTCGACCATAGTTAATAATGCTTTCCAACCTTGTTGGCGAGATACATCGTCAGGCACAAAACAAGCCATTTGCTGAGCGACTTCTTTATCTATACCCATACCGACTAAACGGTCAACCATACACGCACGTGTTGGATCGCGACGCGCCATATCTTGTTGCATTAAACTCGATACTTGATGTTCAAGTAATTGACGAATTGCATTCATTTCCTCACGCATATTTGTCATTTCTTCGCTTTCATTATTTTTAGTTTGTGGGCGAGAATTTACAGGCGCTTCTAAATCATCAAAATCACGGTCTAAGTCGTCAAAACCTAAGCTATCAGCTTGCGTATGCGGACGCTGCGGGGCTACATCATCACGTGAAAACATATTATTGGTAGGACGCGCTTTAGCGACAGGCTCTTGGTAGTTGTCGGTAGTATCAATACCCGATTGTGAAAACATTGAAGCAAGCTCTGGAGAACGAGGACGTGGAGACTGGCGCTCTAATAACGCTTGTAAGCTGTCTGCAACTTTTGCTTGAGGCTCTGGTTTAGCACGCTGAGGCTCTGGTTTTACAAAATTATGCATACTTTGTTGTGGGGCTTGAGCACGTGTGTTTTGAGCTGCTTGAGGCTGCGAAGCTACTTTAGGGGCTGCCTTGTCATAATCAACCGCTGCTACAATTTCAACACCGTTAGCAAGCTTCTTATTTGACATAATAACCGCATCAACACCTAACTCATCTTTAACTTCTTTAAGTGCTGTGCGCATATCTTTAGCGAAAAAACGTTTAATTTTCATGGTTTAACCCCTGTTAAAATCTTATTGTTGGCCTACCGAGCTTACAATCTTGATCTGTCTTTCATCTGGTACCTCTTGATAAGACATCACCCTTAAACCAGGTATTGTGTACTTAACAAAACGAGATAACACAGTGCGTAACATTCCTGACGTTAGCAATATCGAAGGTTCGCCAGCCATTTCTTGGTTTTGATGCGCTTCGGTTAATGACACTTGAAGTCGCTCTGCAAGTCCTGGCTCTATACCGGCACCTTCGTCGCCTGCATTTTGCAGTGACTGATGCAACATCTGTTCCAACTCAGGCGCCAAGGTTATGACAGGGATTTCTGACGACATACCCACAGCGTCTTGAACAATCAATCTACGCAGTGAAATGCGCACTGCAGCCGTTAAAACATCGGGGTCTTGGCTTCGCGGGCCATATTCAACAAGGGTTTGTACAATTGAGCGCATATCGCGAATAGCGACACCTTCGTTTAGTAAATTTTGCAGTACTTTTACAATTACAGTCAATGGCAATACATCTGGCACTAGCCCTTCAACTAAGCGAGGGTGGCTTTTAGCAAGCATATCAAGTAGGTTTTGAACCTCTTCGTGTCCTAGTAATAATGCAGCACTATTTGTAAGTAATTGGCTTATATGCGTCGCAACAACGGTGGCTGAATCAACAACGGTGTAACCAAGAGATTGAGCTTCATCTTTTTGATCGGGCTTAATCCAAACAGCATCAAGTCCAAATGCAGGGTCTTTTGTGTCAACACCTTTAATTGGCCCAAATACTTGACCTGGATTTATAGCAAGTTCGTCACCATGCTTAAGCTCACTTTCGCCGGTAGATACACCCATCAACGTGATTCTGTAAGCATTTGGATCTAGCTCCAGATTATCGCGAATATGTACAGGTGGCACTAAAAACCCAAGCTCTTGAGAAAGCTTTTTACGCACGCCTTTAATACGATTTAGTAGCTCGCCACCTTGTGACTGATCAACCAGTGGTATTAATCTGTAACCTACTTCTAGGCCTATAACGTCAATTTGTTGAACGTCATCCCAACCAAGCTCTTTTTGCTCTTGCTTATTAGCAACGCCTGTTGCTGGATTATTTCCATTAGCTGCTGCTTCAGCCTCTAAAGCGGCTGCTTTTAATTTACTTTGTTGTGTGTAATACGCTACATAACCTAATAAACCACCTAGGCTCAAAAAGGCTAAGTGAGGCATACCGGGTACAAGCCCCATTACAATTAAAATACCTGATGCAATAAATAATGACTTTTCGTTGCCTAGTTGCTTCTTAAATTGGTCGCCCATATTAAGCGATTCATTTTGACGCGTTACAACAATTGCGGTGCCAATTGAAAGCAGTAAAGAAGGAAGCTGAGCAACTAGGCCATCACCAATAGTAAGTAATGTATACACTTCCATCGCATTGCCAAAACTCATATTGTGTTGGATCATACCTACAAATAAACCACCAACAATATTGATAACTAATATAACAATACCTGCGATTGCATCGCCTTTAACAAATTTACTAGCACCATCCATAGAACCATAAAAATCAGCTTCGCGAGTAACTTCTTCACGGCGATCTCGCGCTTGCTCAGCACTAATAAAACCAGCATTTAAGTCTGCATCTATAGCCATTTGCTTACCCGGCATAGCATCAAGGGTAAAACGTGCTGACACTTCAGATATTCGCCCTGCACCTTTGGTAATTACCACAAAGTTAATAATAATCAGAATTAAAAAAACCACTAAACCAACGGCGTAATTTCCGCCAATAACTACCGAGCCAAAAGCCTCAATTACTTTACCAGCAGAGTCACCACCATTATGCCCTTCAAGTAATACTACACGTGTACTGGCAACGTTTAGGGCGAGTCGCATTATGGTTGCAATAAGTAACACGGCCGGAAACATACCAAACTCAACGGGCTTCATTGTATAAACAGTCACAAGCAGAACAACTAACGCAAGTGCTATATTGAACGAAAAGAGTATATCGAGAAGAAAAGGTGGGAGCGGTAAAATAACCATACCAAGCGCAGCTAACACCAACAATGGTGTTCCTACGCCTTTGGCGTACTCTTTTTTATCTTTATTAAGTTGTTGTAATACCGCTTTAAAATCCATAAATCTACAATTTCAAAAAATTGACACTACGCTGAAATTGCAATAACTATTCCAAGTTATGATCTTAACGACTAATACTTGTAAGCATCTGGAATTGGGAGTTTTTTATTAAGTGGAACAGGACGTTTACCACGTCCTTTATTAAAGCGTTTAAGCTGAAATACATACGCCAAAACTTGCGCAACAGCGGTAAATAATTGATCGGGTATTTGATCGCCTACCTCAGCGGTATGATAAAGCGCACGGGTTAGCATTGGCGACTCCACAATAGGAACTTCGTTACCTATTGCAACTTTACGAATTTGCATTGCCATTTCATCTGCGCCTTTGGCAAGTACAATAGGTGCGCCTGCACGCTCTGTATCGTATTTTAACGCTACAGAATAATGCGTAGGGTTAGTAACAATAACATCGGCATCTGGGACATCTTGCATCATTCTATTTTGCGACATTTGCCTTTGCGTTTGTCTAATACGCGCTTTAATTTGTGGATCACCTTCAGAGTTTTTATACTCGTCTTTGACCTCTTGCATGGTCATTTTAAGTTGTTTGTTATGGTTATAACTTTGAAATGGCGCATCTATCGCTGCAATCACAATTAAAGTGCATGAAAGACCTAAAAACATCCATCCTAAGATTTCTAGCGCGTGGATTATATTACCGGGCGCACTTTCTAAACTTAAATGAAGTATTTCATCAAAATAAGTATTAATTAAAAAAACAGCAATAGTAGCCACTAAGCCAAACTTTAATAACGATTTAACAAGTTCTACACCCGCTTGAGGGCCAAACATACGTTTAAAGCCTTTCATCGGCGACATTTTACTTGCTTTAGGTGTGGCAGCTTCCCAGCTAAAGTTAAAGCCTCCTAGTAAGGTATTACCAATAAATGCAGCAAGTACGATAATTAATACAAACATTGCCATTGGGAACATTAAGGCATCAGCAACTTCACCCCACACGGCAAACATTTTTGTCGTATCAAATGCTTCATTTCGGTTTAAACTTAGGGTTCGGCCCATTACGTTGTATAAACCTTTACCAATTTCAGGCCCATACATTAATAAAGAAATAGCTGAAAATATGAGTACAAACATAGTCCCTAACTCTTTTGAGCGGGCTATTTGGCCTTTCTTTTTAGACTCATCCAATTTTTTGGATGTGGGTTCTTCTGTTTTTTCTTGCCCGGAATCTTCTGCCATTATTTCCTCCTAGGGCGAACAGCCAACTAAAGTACACATTAGCTCAACCATTTTAAGCCATTGAAACTCAAATTGAGTCACAAAATTGCCCAGCGTAGCCCAAATAATAATAAGCCCAGCCACCAAGGTAAACGGGAAACCAATAGAGAAAATATTCAATTGAGGGGCTGCACGCGTCATAATACCAAACGACATGTTAATAACGAGCATCGCAGTTAATGGCGCAAGAGACAGCACTAAAGCAGTTGTAAACATCCACCCGCCCCACGTAACTATGTCCCAATAATGATCAACAGACCACCAATTACCATCAATTGGCAACACCTGAAAACTATGCACCACCATTTGAATCATCATTAAATGGCCATTAAAAACAAAAAATAAGAGAGTGGCTAAAATCAGAAAGAACTGACCAACTGCCGGTACGCTTGCACCATTTGAGGGGTCGATTACAGAAGCAAAACCTAAACCGGTTTGCATTGCGAGTATTTGACCTGCTAAAACAAACGTATTTAATAAAAGGGTTGATGCAAAGCCAATAGCAACACCTATCAACATTTGCTGAATAACCACCAAAATCATTTCAAACGAAAATAGGTTAGTAAATGTAGCGGGCGGTAATACGGGTACTACTAAAAATGTAACAACAACCGCTAAGCCCATTTTAATTCGAGTAGGTACATTTTTAGCACCTAAGCCCGCCATTATCATGATCATCGAGCTTATACGCACTAACGGCAATAAAAAGTCGCTTAACCACTGAATGATAACGGCAAATGGATATTCCACAGTTAACCTGCAATTTCAGGAATAAGCAAAACTAAGCGCGTAAAAAAGTCCATTAGCTCCTGCGTTAGCCAATGGCCTCCAACTATAAGTGCACTAATTGTTATTAATAGGCGAGGTAAAAAGCTTAGTGTTTGTTCGTTTATGGAAGTTGCAGCTTGAAATACAGCAACCACTAAACCCACAATCAAACCAGGGACAACGATTGCAGACACCAATTTAATCACTAAAAATAATGCGTCACTTAGAATATCAACAAAAATTTCCGGTTCCATGTTGTACTCCTATTTTTGTATTACAGCTAAACTTTGCATTTTAAGTCCCTAAGCCAAAACTTTTAGCTAAAGTGCCCATTACTAAGCTCCAACCATCAACCAATACAAATAACATTATTTTAAATGGTAAAGATACAATCATTGGCGATAGCATCATCATACCCATCGCCATAAGAACCGAAGCCACGACCAAATCTACTATTAAAAATGGGATGAAAAACATAAACCCAATTATAAAAGCAGTTTGCAGCTCGCTGGTTACAAAAGCGGGTATAAGCACAATTAGTGGTGTATCTTCTGGCGAATCTAACTGATCGTAACCCGCTATTTTGGCAAATGTTTCTAAGTCTTTTAGGCGCACCTGCGAGAGCATAAATGCTTTCATTGGTTCTTTTGCAAGTTCTAGCGCTTGTACCGAGGTAACCTGCTCGTTTAAGTAAGGCTCAATGGCTCGCTCATTCACTTGCTGATAAATCGGCGACATTATAAAAATACTTAAAAATAACGACATACCTAGTAGCACTTGGTTTGATGGCGTTTGCTGCAAACCAATTGCTTGGCGCAAAATAGCAAGTACAACAATAATACGGGTAAAAGAGGTCATCATAATGATGGCTGCTGGTATAAAACTCAGCGCCGTCATAATGGCTAAAACTTGTAATGTTACCGAGTAATCCTGAGTACCGTCGGCATTTGTTGTAATGGTCAGCGCATCAATTCCCTCTGCGCTTACATTTGGTACAAACACCATGGCAAAAATAATAAGCAGCCACTTTGTCATAGGTTTAATTCTTTTTATTTTGGTTTGATTGCGTGTTTAAAAGCTTACCAAATCGCTTTGCAAGCTCTGGTAATTCTTTTTCACTTAATGGGGTTTCTAGCTTATGCAAATAATTAATACTGTGCGGAGTTACACCTAATAAATGCTGTGCGTTATCTATCTCAACAACCATTAAGCGCTCACGAGAGCCCAGTGGTAAGCTTCGCACTACTTTAAACTCATCACTATTTGCTAAATTAGGGTTAAGCTTTTTAACAAAAAATGCCAGTACTATAATCAGCACTAGCACCATTATTAACGACAACACCATAGAGAGAATATCTCCGGTAGGTGTTACCGCATCTGCTTTTGTAAAAACCGAATTAGTTAAAGCTACTAGCGTGTTCATCGTAGCTTTTTGATCCGCTCTACTTGGCTAATAACATCAGTTAAGCGAATACCAAACTTATCGTTTACTACAACGACTTCACCATGCGCAATGAGCGTACCATTAACTAATACATCTAACGGCTCACCAGCAACACGGTCAAGCTCTACAACAGAGCCTTGGTTTAGCTGAAGTAAATTACGAATATTAATTTTAGAGCGCCCGACTTCCATAGAAATAGTGACAGGTATATCTAATATAGTATCGAGTTTGCGTTTTTCTTCGCCACTCATTTCGTGTTTAGAATCACTTAATTCATCAAGTTCGGCTACTTGCGCTTCGCCACCTTCATCAGTACCCTCAGCCTCAGCTAGTGCTGCTGCCCATTCGTCCATTGTATCTTGATCATCGCTCATACTTTTAACCTTTTAAATCAATTACCAGTCTAAGTCTACACCGTCAGAAAGGTGTAAATCATCTTCTAGTTCTGCTAATTCTGCATCTGAGTCAATTTTCTTGCCGCCTTTGGTAAATACATGCAGCTCAGATTTAACTGAATCAGGTCGTTTAATTTTTTCACTAATTTGTAGCGCAACATTATCGCGAGAGCGGCCCATTTTGGCCCTAAAGGTAGGAAGCTCTTCAACAAATACCGTAATATGCTCCGGCATTTCTACCGGTATAATGTCACCCGCTTTAAGCTCCATAATTTGCTTAAGAGAAAGATCGACTTCAAGAAGCTGAGTCGACATATCAACTTCAACATCCATAATCTCATCGCGAAGCGCTTTACTCCAACGTAGGTCGGTGTCTTCAGTATCTGATTGCACACCGGCGTCAAGTAATTCTCTAATAGGCTCAAGCATTGAATAAGGAAGTGCAATATGAAAGTCGCCACCGCCGCCATCAAGCTCAATATGAAAAGAGCTAATAACCACAACTTCTGTTGGGCTTACAATATTGGCCATTGCAGGGTTTACCTCTGAGTCGAGGTATTCAAACGACACGTCCATAACCGGTGCCCAAGCTTCTTTATAATCTTCAAAAATTATTTTAAGCAGCATTTGCACTATTCTGCGCTCGGTTGGAGTAAATTCTCGACCTTCTATTTTTGCATGATAACGTCCATCACCACCAAAAAAGTTATCTACCAAAATAAACACAAGTCGTGCTTCCATGGTAATAAGGCCTGTGCCTTTTAATGGTCTAAAACGCACCATGTTTAAGCTAGTTGGAACAAATAGAGTATGGATATATTCGCCAAACTTAATCATTTGAACGCCGTTAATCGACACCTCAGCGGTGCGGCGCATCATGTTAAATAGGCTAATTCGCATGTGACGAGCAAAACGCTCATTAACAATTTCCAGTGTCGGCATGCGACCACGCACGATCCGATCTTGCGAAGAAAAGTCGTACTGAAGCGTACTTCCTCCGCCGTCTTCACCTTCGTGTATATCTTCCTCTTCAACGTCATCAACACCATGTAATAGCGCATCAATTTCGTCTTGGGATAATAAATCGCTCACACTAACCCCTTATTGCATCACAAAGCCGGTAAATAATACCCGCTCAATTACTTTACTGCCTTCAACATCATTTAAAGCTGTTTGTACTTTTTCAAGCGCTGAAAAACGAAGTGTTTCTTTGCCTGCACTAGTGCTTAGCTCATCTGCAGTTGTAGTAGAAAACACGCTTAACAAGGTACCTTCAATAAGTGGAATATGCTTTTTGGCTGTCTCTTCGTTTACTTCACCACGGACCAATAACTGCACTTTAATTTGAACAATTCTATCGCGGCTTGAACCTGGTACGTTAAATACAAAAGGTCTCGGCATGGCAACGTACAAAGCACTCCCCATTTGAGCTGACGAACCAGAAGCCTCTGGAGCCTCTTCAGACATAGCCGTTTCTTCATCGAGTGTTTCAACAGGCGCATCAGAACCCGACATAAAAAAGTAACCACCAACGCCACCCGCAATCAATAAAACAGCCACTATTATGATTATTAGCTTCTTTTTACTTTTACCGGTTTCTTCTATTTCTAAACTTGCTTCTTCAGCCATTATGATTCCTTTATTTGTAAAGGTACTTGCTTGTTTTAGTTATTATAATAGCAGTACTTAGGCATAGTAATCTATTGATGATGAACTTTGTTGTCGAGAACTTTGTGAAGCACTGTTTGCTTGCTCTTCATTTTCACCATTTACCGATTCGTTATTAGCTAAACCCGCTTGAGTATCGCCATCACTTTGCTCTGGGTTTTCACTGCCCGATTGCCCATAAGAAATTGTACTTTCGCCAAGCTCTAATCCCTGCTGAGCTAACATCTCACGTAGGCGTGGCATTGACTGCTCAAGCGCTTCTTTGGCTTGTTGGTTTTGCACTACAAAGTTAATTTGAGCTTGTTCTGCATCACTTCTAATCCGTATTTGCATACTGCCCATTTCAGATGGATCTAGGCGTATTTCAGCCTCTTTATTATTAATGCTGAGCATAGAGCTTACTCGCTCTTGCAAAAGTTTAGCCGCATCACTTTTTACAATGTTTATTGCCTGCATGACCTCTGGGTCAATACTTACTTGCTTTACTTGTGCCGCGCTTTGTAATTGTTGGCTTTGCAAAAGCTGTGTATCTGCAAGCCCTTGCTCATAGTTAAGCCCTTCATATAAGCCGGTACTATTAGCTTGCACGGTATTAAACGCAGCTGTAAGTTGAGTAAATATTTGTGCTACACGGGGTGAGCTTTGCTCCGCTGTTGTACTTTTAAGCCCTTCTTTGGAAAGTGGCTCCAATTGCTTAGCTAAATCATCATCGTTTGACACTGTAATTTTACTTATTTCGGCATCCGCTTTATTCACAGATTTTGAGCTGGCTTGAGCAACTGTATTTACCGTATTTGGGGTTTCACCGGCAACAATTGTGCTTGGCTTGGTTTTAGCACTATCAACTAACTTTATTTCAATTGACGCTTCAAGTTCACTAACCGTTTGCTTAAGGGCTTTTAACTGCTCGCCTTGGGGTTGCTCCGTTTTAATGTATGCGTTTAATTTTGTTAACAATGTTTGTTTTTCGCTTGTATTAAGCGTATTTATTTCTGAGCTTATACTTTGCTTTACGGTTGTATTTTGAGTTTGTTCATTATCTGTAATAAATTGCGCAAGCATCTGTTTTAAACTTGAAGTATTACTTACATTACCCGTATCAGAACTTGTAATTGCTTGAGCTTGCGTATTAAGTTGCAAGCGCTGCTCAGGGGTTAAACTAGCAATCACTTTATCAGCAGTAGTTGATCCCATCTCTTTAGTTAAAAAGTTAGTTAACGCTGTACTTTGTCCATTCTCAGAAGCTAATTTAGTTGATTGGTTTACCGCTGATTCTGATGTTGTTGCTTTTGTTGAATCTACTGGCATTTGCGACTGTGAAACAGAAACTGAATTTGTTACTAGTGAAGGAGACGCTATATTTTTATCGCTTTGAGCCACAGCCTTATCTTGCACTATTTGCTTCTCAGCAGCCATCGGTGTTAATTCAGGCTTATTTATAATTGGGCCTACGCTATCCTCAGGCTTTTTATTATCTAAAAACTGTCCTTCTATAGCTTGCGCTACAGAACTTTTTAAATGCTTATTATCATTGAGTAACAAAGAGTTTTCGTTATCATTTTTTGAGTCAGTTGATTGAGCCGTTTTAGTATCGGTATTAGCAGAAATTGTATTTTGTATTGAAGATGACTCATCACCTTCTTTAGCAACCAGTAAAGCTGCTTTAACGTCTTCACTAAGCACTTTAGCGCCTGTATTAGCAGAAAACTGTGAAGGATTTTTTAACTCGGTATTGCTTAACGTATCAGCAGGTTTGGTAACGGATGTACTCATACTTTGTGCAGAGCTAATCTGCGCAAGCATGCTATCTCCAGATACAAATACTGTATCAGTGTCTTCCTCACCCAACTCTATGTTTTGCTCTTCATTTTGAGCTTCACTTTCTTGTGGCTGTTTGTGTTTAGGAACGGCAATAGAGTTTTCAGCGTCAGTCGGAGTTTTAGCATTGCCTTTTTTTTCAGGCTCAATAGAATTGTTAGCGTTATGGAGTTGGCTTAAAAATTCAGCACCTGAGTCTTTGTCACTTTTTGCCAAGTTACTGTCTTTAAAAGCTAATAAAGCGTCTTGTTCAGTAGTAGCCAAAAAAGAAATATCATTCATCGCCATAAATCACCTAATACTATTACGGCAATACACCACCGCATATTGCCAAAAGTTAAATACCACTAAGTAATAAAGCAATTAACGTGCCTAACTTATAAAACTTTACGACGTTGAAAAAATTGGTTAGCTGAAAACTCATCTAACATCTTTTGCTCATTTTTTGCTATTAAAGCACTGGCTTTAAGCTTTTGCTTTTCGATTAATTTAGCCACTGCTTTTGCCTTAATTTGTTGCTTTAACCACAGTGCTTTTCGCTGGGTAACAACTTGCTTTGCTGTATTTACTGTACTTGCTTGCTGACGAATAGCCTCTTCAATTTTAGCTATAAACGCATGATACTGACCAAATCCGGCACTCGATAAACCCGATTTTCCTTTTAAGTGTAATTGCTGTGAATACTCCAACCTAAAGTTGTTTAGCCCTTGAAGCTTTTGTTGGTTTGCTTGCAAGTTTTGATTTGCTTGTAAGTAATTCATTCGCAAACTTTCTTCTTTGTCATTTTCTAGTTTTAGCAATAAATCGAGTTTATTTTTAGCCATTATGCTTGTCCTAATAACTGCGCAAGGCCCTGTAAGCCATCGTCGTAACTAATTACATCTCGCATGCCTTGTTGTAAAAATGCATTTACTCTTGGCATCATATTTATAGCTTGATCAAGCATTTGGTCGGTCCCTTTTTGGTAGGCGCCAAGAGTGATCATATCTTTGTTTTGCTGATACATTGAATACACTTGCTTTAACACGCGAGCTTGCTGCATATGAGGTTCAGATACAACTTGCGGCATAACACGCGAAATCGACTTTTCGATATCTATTGCGGGGTAATGTCCGCTGTCGGCTAAATCCCGAGAAAGCACAATATGTCCATCTAAAATAGCACGGGCAGCATCGGCAATTGGGTCTTGCATATCATCGCCTTCACTCAGTACAGTAAAAAAGGCGGTAATAGAGCCTTGTCCTTCCCCCCCATTTCCAGCACGCTCAACCAATGCAGGAAGCTTTGCAAATACAGAAGGCGGATAACCCTTCGTTGCAGGTGGCTCACCTACAGCAAGCGCTATTTCGCGTTGCGCCATGGCATAACGCGTTACCGAATCAAGTAACAACAATACGTTTAACCCTTGATCCCTAAAGTATTCAGCAATGGTAACCGCACTTTCACAGCCTTTTAAGCGCATAAGGGGTGAAGCATCAGCAGGGGCTGCAACAACAACTGAGCGTTTACGTCCTTCAACACCTAGTATTTCTTCAATAAATTCTTTTACTTCTCGGCCACGTTCACCTACTAAACCAACAACAATTACATCGGCTTCGCTGCCTCGGGTCATCATTCCTAATAGTACCGACTTACCAACACCTGAGCCTGCAAACAAGCCCATACGCTGTCCTTGCCCTACTGTAATTACGGAGTTAATAGCACGCACACCTACATCCATAGGTTTACTGATTGGTCTTCTTGAGAGGGGGTTTATTGTGTTTTGAGCAAACTTTAAGTGATGTTCGGCATTTATTTTACCCAGCCCATCAAGAGGACGGCCTAAACCATCAACTACGCGACCAAGTAAACTCATTCCCACCGGTAAACCAGTGTCGTTTACTTGAGGAATGACCCTTGCGCCAGGTAACACGCCCGAAATATGATCATTTGGCATTAAATAAAGTGTTTGATCATTAAAACCAACAATTTCAGCATCAACAAAGCCGTGCATTGTTTCAATTTTGCATTGGCTACCAACAGGTGCACGCAAGCCTTTAGCTTCTAAAGTAAGGCCTACCACTCGCGTTAAAATACCGGCCACAGCCGGCGCTGGGGTTTTAATATGTTGTTGGTATTGAAATAAGCGTTCGCTTAAAGGTACACGTTGCTGTGACATAACACGCCAAAAATGAAATTAGATACCACTGTTATGCAAAAAACTATCCAACGTTTCTTTGACACGCGTTTTTAGGGTCATGTCGAGTGACGATTGTGCTGTTTTTACCTCACAGCCACCGCGTTCAAGTGTTGGCTCTGCAACTAGCTGCCAATTATTATCAGCAATAGTTTGCTCGCCGTAGCTCTCTTTTATAAGAGCTAGGTCGTCTGGGTGTAAATGTATGCGTACTTTTTCTTGCTCAGCATTAAGTGAATCAATGCTTTGCTTTAAGGTATGTAAAATAACATCGGGCGATGTTTTTACTTCTTGATAAATAACAGCTTCGGCTAACATACTCGCTAACTGTACTAATTGTTTTTCTGCTTGTTCATCTACTTTATTGAGTGGTGTTGTTAAGCTCTCTAAAATACTTTTTAAACTCGTTAATTGCTCTTCAACTAGCGGTTTAACTTCTTCATGGCCTTGTGTTTTGCCAAGCTCAACGCCTTCTTTGTAGCCAGCTTCTTTGCCTTCACCCACACCTTTTTCAAAGCCATCTATGTAACCTTGCTCATGACCTTGTTTAAGTCCTTCCTCATAAGCGTCTTGTCTAATACGCTCAAGCTCAACCATAGTTAATGAAGGTAGTTCTGGTTCTTGGGGTTCATCAGCGGGCATTTCCTCTTCAAGCTCTTTTTTATAAAGCTCACTAAGCGGTGTGCCATAAGCAGTAGAGCGGTTGCCAAAACTACTTTCATCGGGGGCTACATCAGGAATAGCCCAGTTTTTTAATAATTCATCGGCTTCATCAGCGCGAAGTGTACGGCCTTTGAGTTTGCTCATGGTTTACAAGAACTCCTCACCACCACCGCCACCAAGCTGAATTTCACCTGAGTCAGATAACCTGCGCGCAGTTGATAAAATCTCTTTTTGTGCAGCTTCTACTTCACTTATACGCACAGGTGCCATTGCCTCTAAATCATCAGCAAGCATTTCGGCTGCACGCTTAGACATATTGCCAAGTATTTTATCTTTCAGTGCATCATCTGTGCCCTTAATGGCTTTCATTAATACATCTTGCTGAACTTCACGTAATATTGCTTGAATACCGCGGTCTTCAACGTCCATTAAGTTTTCGAACACAAACATAAGATCTTGAATTTGTTGCGACATTTCTTCGTCATGCTCACGAATAGAGTCCATTAACTGCCCTTCTACGTTTGTATCTAGGTAGTTCATAATATCTGCCGCAGCCTTCAAGCCACCCATTTTAGCTGCTTGCGCACCTGCTTGGCCGGCAAATTGTTTTTCCATAATTTCGTTAAGCTCTTGTAGAGCAGCAGGCTGTACTTCTTCAAGGTTGGCAATACGCATAGTTAAATCAAGACGCACTTTTTCAGGAAATTGCGCAATAATTTCAGCGGACTGCTCAGGCTCTAAGTACGACAGTACAATAGTTTGAATTTGCGGATGCTCATTACGAATAATGTTAGCTACCTGTTTAGAGTCCATCCATTTTAATGAATCTAAACCTTTAGCCCCTGAGCCCATAACAATTTGGTCAATAAGACTCGCGGCTTTATCTTCACCAAGAGCGGCTGTAAGCGCTTTTTTAATAAAGTCTTCAGACTGAAAACCTATAGTACTAAAGCTTTGAATTTGTTCAATAAACAAATTATGTACGGCACTTATTTTAGCCTGCGATAAATCATCTAACGCAGCCATGGCCATACCCACTTTTTGCACTTGCTTTGGCTCTAAGTGTTTAAGTATTTGCGCGGCATCTTCTTCTGATAAACTCAAAAGTAATATGGCGGCTTTATCTACACCGTCTAGCTTATCAACATCAAACGCTGGCGGGAGTTGTTTTTGTTCTTGATCAGTCATCTTCTGTTAACCACGCTTTCACTACTTGTGATGATAGTTCTGGTTCGTTAGCGACAAGGGCACGAATTGCTTTAAGTAAGTCTTCATCGCCATGTAAATCTGGTAACTGCAGTGTACCATCACTTGAGAAACCAACCGAAGCAGAATCAAAGTCTTTATTTAGCATATCTAGCGTACTGTCGCCAATATCTACACCAGAACTTAATGCATCTTCGTCGTACTCTTCTAGGGTATCGTCTGGGTAAATTAAGCGTTTAAGCATAGGTTTAACTACAGCCATTATTAATACAATAATAACTAAGGCACCAAGTACAAGGCGGGCTATTTTCATAAACCAGTCTTGCTCCCAAAGCGGTACTTCAATATCTAAATCTGTTGCTTCTCTTACAAACGGTACGGTGACTACTTCAAGCGCATCACCTCGTTGCATATCAAAGCCAACACCGCCTTGTAGTAAACGACGAATATTTGATAATGCCTCAACCGAGCGAGGAGCCATTGTTGTCTCGCCGTTTTCACCTACTTTAGGTAAATAATCAACAGCAACTGACACACTAATTCTACGTATTACACCGGTTTGTTGGCGTTTGTGCGAAATAGTTGTATCGAGTTCGTAGTTACGCGTTGCCTCTTTATGGCTACGTGTTGGAGAAGTGGCAGTACCTGCTCCGCCTTGCCCTGCGACCTCAGGAATATTTGAATTAACCGGAGGCTGATTAGTCAGCGCACCAGGAATACCCACAGCTAAACCACCTATGTTACTTTCTTCAAATGTGGTTTCGCTACGTACAGCGGGTAAGTCGGGGTTATAACGTTTTTGAGTTTCTTCTACAGCGCTAAAGTCCATACTTAAATCAACTTGAGCGGTGTAATTACCTAAACCGACAACCGGAATAAGTATGCTATCTATTTTTTCTAAGTATTCTTGTTCGCGCTTACGCTCAAGGTCGTACTCTTTACGAGAACGCGCTGCTAATGAACTTTGAGAGCCTGAATTTAATAAGCGGCCATTTTGATCGGTTACAGTTACACGAGCAGGCTCTAAGCCTTGAACGGCTGAGGCTATCATATCTACAACTGAGTCAATTTCTTCACCATCGAGCATTCTGCCGCGTTTTAGAGTAAGTACCACTGTGGCTGATGGCTTTTTTTCTCTACGTGCAAAAACGTTTTCTTTTGGTATAGCTAGTAATACTTTAGCGCGAGTTACATTGTTAAGCTCTTCAATAGTGCGGGCAAGTTGTTGCTCTCGGCCATGCTTTAAACGTTCACGCTCTAAGCGTTGGCTTACACCAAAGCCCATATCTTGCATAATAATATCGCTACCCGATGTAGGCCCTTGCTCTAGCCCTTCGCGTGCCATTAGTAGTTTAATATTTTGGTATTCGCTTTCATCAACGGATACGACATTTCCGTCTAGTTGGTATTCAATTTTTTGTGCATCTAAAAAATCAAGCGTTTGAATAAGCTCTTCTGTAGGCATTTTACCTAACGGACGCATATCTGGCTGGCGAGCCCATATAATCACAAAAATAGCGATAGCTAAACAAATCGCTAATGCAATAACAAGCGTAACTTGGCGTAATACATCAACACCATTTAACGCACTTAAATAGCCCGATTTTTGCTCTTGTTGACTATCGCCATCGCTT
The DNA here is from genome assembly GCF_005886985.1 of Pseudoalteromonas sp. S3178. Classification (NCBI taxonomy): domain Bacteria; kingdom Pseudomonadati; phylum Pseudomonadota; class Gammaproteobacteria; order Alteromonadales; family Pseudoalteromonadaceae; genus Pseudoalteromonas; species Pseudoalteromonas sp. S3178. The sequence continues at coordinate 67,610 of NZ_PNCW01000012.1, forward strand.
TGCTCGAGTGTGCCACCAGCAAGTGCAAGGTCTGTAGATTGATTAGATTGCGCCACAATAATTCTCCACTACCTAGTTAAACAGGCATGTTCATGATTTCTTTGTAAGCTTCTACAAGTTTATTACGAACCTGTACTGTTGCTTCAAATGCTACTGATGATTTTTGCGAAGCAATCATTGCATCGGCAAGCGATACACTGCGATCGCCCATTTCAACTGCTTTTACTTTTTGGCCTGTGTCTTGTTGTAGCTCATGCACTGTATTTAATGCATTACTTAACATATCGCCAAACTGTGCGCTTGAAGGTGATTGAACCTGAGTAGGCAGCTTATTTGCTTGATTACTGCGGCCAGCTTCTAAGGCCATTGATTGCATTTCTTGAAATACAGCGCTGTTTTGAATTTTCATAATTTTTCTCTGACGGTGCAGTTAACTCTTAAAGGTAATAAAGCACAAAGTATGCCAAATAAATAAACCTTTAAATACATATGGTTAACACTTTATTTGGTGAGTCAGAGTTTTGACAACCCTAAATTCGCAGTACGAATTTAGGGTTTATAGGAAGCTATGCAGGAAGTGAAATACCTAAGTCGCGCATTTGCGCTAATTTATAACGTAAAGTACGCGGACTAATACCGAGTGTTTCGGCTACATCTTTTCGCTTACCTTGGCAACGCGCTAACGTTTCTAAAATTATTCGATGCTCTTTATCTTTTAGTTCGTCTTTGTAGCTGCCGGTATCTGGTGTTGGCAAATCTTGTTGAGGAATTACATCAGCACTTTGCTGATCGTAATAAGCAGTACTGAGTGACTTTTTCTCTACCAATTCACTTTTTTCAGGCTGTGGAATAACAAAGTTGCTCGGTGCTAAATTTTCAATAAAAATTGCATGCTCATTTATTGTATCGCCACTTCGCAGTATAAGTGCACGTTGGATCACGTTATCAAGTTCGCGCACATTGCCAGGCCACGCATGCGCAAGTAACTTTTGCTCGGCCACGCTATCTAAATACGCCATTGGCTCTTTGCTTTTAGCTATGTGGCGCTCTATTAAGTGTTTAGCTAGCACAATTATATCACCAGGGCGCTCGCACAAAGGTCGCCACATAAGCGGAAATACATTTAGTCTGTAATATAAATCTTCTCGGAATTGATTATCAGCCACTGCTTCTTTTAAATCGCGGTTACTTGTTGCAAGTACACGTACATTTAACTGAATTGTTTTACGGCCACCTAAACGCTCTACTTCGCGCTCTTGTAAAACGCGTAATAATTTAGCCTGTAGGCCTAAATCCATTTCGGTTATTTCATCAAGTAAAATAGTGCCGCCTTGTGCTTGTTCAAATTTACCAGGACACGCTTGAATAGCCCCTGTAAAGGCGCCTTTTTCATAGCCAAACAAGGTTGCTTCAAGCATATTTTCAGGTATTGCTGCACAATTAATTGCTACAAAAGGCTCATTGCAGCGGCTTGATTTATCATGAATATAGCGTGCTAATACTTCTTTACCTGAGCCACTAGGGCCAAGCACCATAACACTTGCATCAGAGCGCGCAACTTTACTTGCCAGCTCTAGGAGCTGAATACTCGTTGGATCGGCAACAATGGGGCCATCGGTGTCTTTAGGTTTTTCAGGTAAGTAACGGCTCACCATGTTTAATAGTACTTCAGGGGCAAATGGTTTTGCCATGTAATCAATAGCCCCTAAGCGCATTGCCTCTACTGCATCATCAATTGTTGCATAAGCGGTCATCATCAATACGGGTAAATCAGGGTGATTTAATTTAATACTACGCAGTAAATCAAGGCCACTCATTGCGCCCATTTGAACGTCGCTTACCACTAACGAAAATGGCTCTTTTTTAAGTAATAGCATTGCCTGCTCTGCACTATTTGCAGCAACACATTCAATACCCGACATTTCAAGCGTATCAATTAAGGCTTCGCGTAAGCCCGCATCATCCTCGACAACTAAAATAGTGTTACTCATGATGATTCCTCTAATTTAGATGTTGTTTTAATGGGAAGTAACAAACTAAAGCAGGCTCCCCCGTGTTCATTATTAGCCACGTCAACACGACCTTGATGCGCATTAGCCACCGAACTTACAACCGCAAGCCCTAAACCTGTACCTTGGCTTTTTGTAGTAAAAAATGGCTCAAATATCTTATCGCCTTGGCTTAAATCAACGCCTGGGCCATTATCACTAACACTAATTCGTACCATATTTGGGTCGTGTGAATCTGTTTGCGCCGTTATTTTTACCGCTGCGCCATTACCAATAACTTGAATACTGTTATGCACTAAATTTTGAATCGCGCTCGCAAGTGCAGTTTTATTACCCACAATTTGTATATCGGGCTCAGGTAGGCTTACATCTAGCTCACTGTTATTTAGGGCTACCATAGCGTCAGCGCCCGTTTTAACCTCTGTTAATAACTGCTGCATAGAAACTTGCTCAACAACCTGCTGATCACCACTTTTTGCAAATAGCAGCATGTCGTTAACTTGGGTTTCTAAGTCTTTTAATCGCGACATTAATTTAGTTTGAAAGTTATCACGAGAGGCTTCTGGTAAGCGTTTTGAGCCTAAATTAGCAGCGTATAACATAGCCGCAGAAAGTGGCGTACGGACCTGATGCGCCAATGAAGCAACCATTTTACCCAGCGCACTTAAACGCTGCATATGAGCAACCCTTTTCTGCAATCGGCGGGTTTCTGTTAAATCGGTCATTAATATAAGCTGGCCAGGCTCTGGAGCGAGTGCGGTTATATCAAGCTTTATTAAACGACCATCTTTAAGCGACACTTCGTGCCCATCATCTTGATGCGGGCGAAAAGAGCGCTGAATCACATTAAACCACTTCTCACCCTCTAGTGGCTCACCAAGCATATCTATCGCTATTTGATTCGCTTTCGCTATCATACCTTTGCCATCTAGTACCACCACACCTGCGGGCATAGTGTCTACTAAATGCGAAAGCCAGCTTGCTTGCTTACGCAGATCGCTTAACTCACCAATGTACTCCTCTTGAAGTAAACATGGGTTATACTGATTTGCAGAAATAAACTGTGGTTTTAACACGCTTGCAAGAGCCATAATCAAATCTCGAATTGATGTAGATACAGGGCTAAATGCACAATTTATACCAAATTTTATTTATATATTTTTCATTAAGTTAGACACTAATTTAAGCGACATAAAAATGACGCACACTAAAAGGGATCATAATGAGTGAGCAAAAAAAGTGCCGTTGTCCGTGGCTCGACACCACTAAACCAGACTACGTTATTTATCACGATGAAGAATGGGGCGTGCCACTTTATGATGATACAAAACTATTTGAATTTATTACGCTAGAGTCGGCGCAAGCGGGTTTAAGTTGGTACACCATTTTAAAAAAGCGTGAAGGCTACAAAAAAGCATTTGCTAATTTTGATGTGCACAAAGTAGCTAAATTTACAGCTGATGACATTGAGCGACTCATGCTTGATGAAGGTATTGTGCGTAACCGCTTAAAAATTGCAGCAACTGTAAATAACGCTAAACGATTTATAGAAATTCAAAAAGAGTTTGGTAGCTTTAGTCATTACCAATGGCAGTTTGTAGGCAATAAGCCAATTATTAGTAATTTAAATAACATTGATGACTACCCTGCAATTTCAGAGGTATCTACCGCGTTTGCAAAAGATTTAAAAAAGCGTGGTTTTAAGTTTTTAGGCCCTACAACGGTATACGCACATATGCAGGCATGCGGTATGGTTAACGACCATAGTAATGATTGTTTTAGAAAAGAAGAAATTATTAAGGCTTTTGGTGAATAAGTGTCTTATAACCATAAAAGTGATCTGTTCACAAAGAGGGTAAGAGACGCTTCGCTTTAGAGAAGTAACGTGTAAGTTAACTATGGTTTCTCATTTGCCTTCGTTTTTAAGATGCGTGTTTAAGTAATTAAAAGCTGCGCTTTTCAAGCGAGCAAGCTCGGCGTCTACCGCCAAGGTTCAAGTTTGCGTTTATCTTGTAAACGCAAACTTGCATGCGTAATGGGCAAAACCCGTAAAGTGATAGCTTACAATGAGTATAAAAAGTATTTTGTCTTTTAGGAATGATTAGTCTCGCGACAAGTTATACTTTTTCATTTTTTCGACGAGCGTTGTACGCCTTACACCTAATATTTCCGCGGCGCGTGCCACAACATAATCAAAGCGTTCAAGTGCTTGGGTAATTAAGCTAATTTCAAGCTCTGCTAAATAGTCTTTAAGCTCAATACCATCATCAGGTAGTAATCCACTGCCTTGTTGATTAAATTCAGCTTCGGGTTCAGAGTCATAATCACTAAAACCAGTGCTAAAAATATCGTTAAAGGCATCTTTTTCTAAAAGCTCTTCTGGGTACTCTGGCTCGTAGGCATCAACTTCTATGTAACGATATTTATTTGGTAAATCAGGTACATCCACCACCTTTTCAGGAAACATAATAACCATACGCTCAACTAAATTAGCAAGCTCACGAATATTGCCTGGCCACGCATGTTCTTTTAAGCTCTCAACCGCGCGTTCTGTAAATTTAGCGGTGGTGCCACTTTGCTCATTAACACGGCGCATTAACTCTTTTAATAGCAGTGGAATGTCATCAGCGCGCTCACTCAGGGAAGGGTTTTCAATAGGAAATACATTCAAGCGATAATATAAATCTTCTCTAAAACTCCCCTCTTCTATCATGTTTTCGAGGTTACGATGAGTAGCGGCAATAACCCGCACATCAGCCTGTATGGCTTTTGTGCCACCCACTCTCTCGTAGCTGCGCTCTTGCAACACCCTTAGTAACTTAACTTGCATTTGCAGAGGCATATCACCTATTTCATCTAAAAACAGTGTACCACCTTGAGCAAGTTCAAAACGTCCTTTACGCGCCGATATAGCCCCTGTAAACGCCCCTTTTTCGTGCCCAAACAACTCACTTTCAAGCAACTCCCCAGGTATTGCACCACAGTTAACCGGCACAAATGGCCCTGTATTACGCTTAGACAATAAGTGCACGTTGCGCGCAACAACCTCTTTACCTGTGCCCGACTCACCTAAAATAAGCACGTTTGCATCGGTTTTAGCCACTTGCTCAATTAAAAAGCGTACGTCTTTAACTGCATCAGTTTCACCTACTAAACCATCAAATGCTTTATGAGGTTTATGGCCTTTATGGTCCGTTGGTAACATACGCTGATATTGCTGGCAATCGTGCAGCAATTGCGTGGTTACTTCGTGATTGAAAGGCTCACAAATTAAGCCTACAACATTTGCAATGCTTAGTAGTGGCTTAAGTGTTTCACCAATTAATAAAAAAGGGAGTGTTGGGTAGCGTTTAATTAAGCTTTCGTGATCTAAGCTTTGCAATGCACCTAAGATTACTATGCATTCTTGCTGCTGATACTTACTGCATATTTGCTCAAAGCTAGACTCATCTAGCAATTGTACAGCCTCACCTATAAAGGTAAGTGATGCGTTTAATCCTATTGAGCGATTGTTATTATTATCTAAAATCAAGATCATAGTTAGCGAGCCGTACTTTCACTAATTCATTTAATTAGTTAAATTGTAAGCCAGTTCAGCGTGGATGCAAGCGATAGCGGCAGTTTTTTGACATAAACGCCAAAAAACAGACGGACTAGCAAAATCAATCATACTTAAGAATTAATCATTAAGTATCAATTTATAAAAACCTTATATAAAAGCTAACTAAAAATTTTAAAGTACAAATTACCCAATATACAAAATATATAAGCTATTATTTACTTAAGTTGAAAGTAACAATGCCGATAACTATACAAATGTAAAATGCTTGGCATTAATATTGCTTTTGTTTTGATATAAGTTTTACATAATTTTAGTAGTTAAATTTTAGGATTTTCCCATGGCACATGTCTCACTGAAAAAATACAGCCAAGTTCGTGCAAGTAACATTGCAGAAATGGCGCCGTATGAACAAATAAACCTTATTTTTAGTAATATTATTGGTCGCTTAGCTGCTACTAAGGGTTTTATTGAACGCAAAGAAATAGAAAAAAAAGGCGAAAACCTCTCAGCATGCATTTTATTATTAGGTGCACTGCAAGATGCGCTTAACTTAGAAGTAGAACAAGATCCTAGTATTTCTGATAATTTATTGGCGCTATACGCCTACTGCCAGCGCAAATTAACGCAAGCTAATATAAATAATGATATTGAAGCAGTTGTTGAAGTTTCAAGCATCATTAAAGAAATAAAAGAAGGTTGGGATAGTATTCCAGCAGATCAACGCAATCCTGCGGTATAATGCTATGGGTCAAAGCCTTTCAGCTAAAGCAGAGCAAATTGGTGAGTTGCTTAATAATATTGAATCATTAGTACAAAGCAATAAAGCTGAAGAAGCTAAACCAATTATGGATACTTTAAATATTGAGCTTAAAAGCTGGTGCGAAAGTGATACTCCGCCAAATGCTCAAGAATTAGAGGCTATACAAGCTGCTATAAACACGATTAACAAGCAAGCAATGGCTAAAAAAAATGAATCATCAAAAGCTATCATTAAGCAAAAAAAATCGGGGAAAGCAATTTCAGCATACAAGTCGATTTAATTACTTACATATTAATTAACGTAAATAGCAGGCATAAAAAAACCGTTTTTAAACGGTTTTTTTGTGCTCATAATAAGTATTAAGAGTTAAGAGTTATTACTCACTACACCTGGCATATTTTCAAGCTGAGCTTGCACATAGCTACTAGTTGAGTTTAGGCTCGCTACCAGTAAATCCATAGCATTATATTGAGCGTATAATCGAGAAGAAAGCGACTCCATTTTACTTGTTAAGCTTTCACGCTGATCATCAATATCATCTAGTTGATTTGTTTTACTATCAATACGATTCTGAATAATACCGTCGGTGTCGGTATAAAAACTCATAAGTTCGTCAAATGATTGGGCAAAACCATCTTCATCAGTGCCTACAAAAAACTGTTGTACTAAATTTACATTAGCGTCTATTTGCTCATCGAGTGTTTCAGTATTTAGCGTTAAAACACCATAACGATCTGTTTCAACGCCCAGCTGAGAAAGTGACAATGAGTTACCATTTCCTAAATCCACAGAGTCGGTAATCTGCTCTCTTAATTTAGACATTACACCACGCAATAACGAATCGCCGGCCATTACACCAGCGCCATCTTCACTTGAAGCACCGAGGGTATTACTAAGCTCAAGTAGTTCGTTATAGCTGGAAATAAAGTTATTTAAGCCTGATTGAATATTATTGTTATTTTCGGTTACTGATATATCACTTAAATCATCATCAGTGTCATGTGCTTTTTTAGCGGTGATTGTTATACCATCTATAACATCAGTAAACGTATTTGAGGAACTACTAACTGTGAGTGAGCCATCAATGGTAATGGATGCATCGGTTGCAGCAATAATTTCAGATGCATTTTGCACACCTGCAGAGTCAAAAGCTAAACGAGATAGCCCGTTGGTATCGGTGTTATTGCCGTCAGTATCCGTTACTTCTACTTTAATCTCGTTCTCTAAGCCACTCTCTTTAGCTGAAAGAACTAGATGCTGGCCTGTATCATCCGTTATTATTGTTGCGTTTATACTATCGTTATCGCTGCTGTCGTTAATTGCATCTCTAATTTCACTCAAAGTAGCAGTGTCTGATACTTCAATATCAAAGCTGTTGTCGCCCGAGCTAAGAGTCATTGTACCTTCACCCACAGCAGCGTCAGCATCAAAGGCTTCAGAAAGTATTTTATGCTCCGTAGCAAGGTTATTAACCTCTACAGAATAACCACCTGGCTGTGCGTCTTCATCAGCGCTAATAGAGATGAAATCATCATTGCCTGACGTACTGCGTTTTTGGTAATTATCTGAATCACCTAACGCTTCCATTGCTGTTTGCACTTGCTGTAGTGCAGACTTTAAAGCCCCTACAGCAGAAATATCAGTAGTTAAAGTGCTCTCTTGAGTATTTAGGCGAGCCTCAGCAGGAGCCTGCTCAGCGTTAACTAATGCATCAACTATGTCTGATACAGCTAAGCCAGAGCCTAAGCCATTAAACGAAATAGACATACTTCACCTCTTTATACTCAAAAAATTTAACTAATAATATATCAACGATACGTCGACTAAACGGTTTGGTCTATTAAAATACCCGCAGATTCAGAAAGCTTTGACACTAAACTTAATACCTCTTCCGAAGGGTATTGCTTAATTACATCACCACTGGTTTTATCTAGTATTTTAATTACATCACGCCCTGAATCTTCGTCAACTTGAAATTGTAGACTGCGATTCATTTCACCCATAAAGTCTTGCAATTGTTGCGCCACTTTTTCAAGCTGTTCACGCTCAAGCTGTTGGTTTGGCGAACTATTAGTCTCAGTTCCTTGTTGTGCGTATTGGTTGCTTAACTGATTTTGTGGGCCTTGTTCATCCGTTTTATTTACGTCATCAACAGCTCGCTGAGTCAATACTGAGCCAGCCTGCCCTATTTGTTTATCTTCACCAGTTAAAGATGTTGATGCTATAGTAACTTCTGCGTTTGAAGTAATGGTGTTCATAACGCCTCCTAATATTGCCGAAATTGTATACTTATTAGACTAACAATAGCTTAATTTATACCCTTAAACCACAAAAGGAGGTAGCTAAAGCCACCTCCTTGTTTTTTAAAACTAATACTGACTTTTTGTACTAGCTAGCTACCCATTAAGCTATAACGTTTTACTTATTAACCTAATAAGCTAAGTGCTGTTTGTGGTAACTGATTCGCTTGCGATAAGATTGACGTACCCGCTTGTTGCAAGATTTGGTTTTTCGTCATCTCTGCAGTTTCAGTTGCAAAGTCAGTATCTTGAATACGGCTACGTGAAGCAGATACGTTTTCAGAGATGTTAGACAAATTGCTAATAGTATGGTCAAAACGATTTTGAACCGCACCTAAGCTTGCACGTTGTGAATCGATATTTGCAATAGCATTATCAATAATTGCTAACGCATCTTGTGAGTCTTTTTGGCTTGTAATATTAATATCTGCAACATCATTTAATTTACTGGTTACAGGGTCTGTTCCTGCCGCTAAAGAAGCATCACTTGCGTCTACACTAAATGTCTCTGAAGAGTTCAACTGAACAGCACCCGATACCCTGGTTGCACCAGCTGCGTCATTTATTGTTACCGCTGTACCAGCAGCGCCATCATAACCTTCAGGTGTAACGTCAAGTGCAACTGTTGGTGTAGCATTGCTGTCGGTTAAATCTGCAAATGTAATATCTGCGCCGTTATTGTTTGATACAGAAAGAGCACCATTTTCAATTGTTGCAGTAACACCGGTATCATCAGTAGCACTGTTAATAGCCTCAGCTAGTGCTTGCTCATCACCAGCTTTAGTGCCAGTACCAACAAATGATAGCTTTTCGCCATTAAGCTCAAAACTAACTACATCATCTGCACCCGCTAGACCTGAAAGAGACAAACCAGCTTCTGTTCGTGCTTGAGCCGTAACACCTGTAGAGCTCGTAACACTATTAATTGCAGCCGCAGCATCTTCAGCGCTCGCACCAGCTTCAATAGTTACCTGAGCGTCATTACGTCCAGAAATGTCATATGTACCACCAGCAACAGCACTATCAGCTAAAGCGGCTGTTGCAGCTGCAGCTTGACCAAAGCCATCAGCCGCTGCAGATTGTAAGTTTACTTGATTAGAACCAATTTTTTCTGCTGCTACACTCGACAGGGAAACATTAATTGTTTCGTTAGAGTTAGCACCAATTTGGAATGACTTAGAACCAAAGCTACCGTCTAAAAGTTGTTGACCACCAAATGATGTTGTATCAGCGATACGAGTAAGTTCTGTTTGTAATGCAGAGACTTCCTTTTGAAGTGACTCACGGTCTTCAGTTGAGTTTGAGCCGTTAGCAGATTGTAGTGCTAGCTCACGCATGCGTTGTAAAATGCTTGTTGATTCACTCATAGCACCTTCAGCTGTTTGTGCCATTGAGATACCGTCGTTAGCGTTACGTTGTGCTACTGCTAAACCATTTACTTGTGAAGTTAAACGGTTTGAAATTTGTAGGCCTGCCGCATCATCTTTTGCGCTGTTGATACGCATGCCTGATGATAAACGCTCCATTGACGTTGCAAGGTCAGAACCTGAAGTAGATAGGTTACGCTGAGCGTTTAATGAAGATACATTTGTATTTACTGAAATCATAATAAAACTCCTGATTACTTTCGTAATGTGACTGTTTAGATTTAACCAAGAGCTGTCACAATTGTATGTTCAAGCTCTGTACTGGTTAAGTTAACGGCAGGAGAAAATTTATCTTTAGCGTTATTTTGATTTATTTTTAAAGTTATTCACAAAACAAATCTAAGTGAATAATTTTAAAGGAAATAATAAAAATCACCCCATGAAAAAATAAAAAATTACCCCATAAAAAATTTTTCATTCACGTACAGCGTGCTATTTATAGTCAAAGACTAAAAAGCACACCTTAAAAGGTGTGCTTTATATTAGCAGTTTAAGAATACTGTTCGTTACTAACCACCTAATAAGCTAATAGCTGCTTGTGGAACCTGGTTCGCTTGCGAGAGGATTGACGTACCCGCCTGCTGCAGTATTTGGTTTTTAGTCATTTCAGCAGTTTCCGTAGCAAAATCTGTATCTTGAATACGACTACGTGATGCCGATACATTTTCTTCAATGTTGGCAAGGTTGTTAATTGTAAAGCTAAATCGGTTTTGAACTGCACCTAAGCCAGCTCTTTGCGCATCAATATTGGCGATTGCATTATCAATAACAGATAACGCATCTTGGGACCCTTTTTGAGTGGTCACATCAATGTCAGCTGCATCTTCAAGCTTACTGGTAGTCTCGTTAATAGTAGCAGCTAATGATGTATTATTTGCAGTAGCAGTAAACACTTCTGCAGAATTAAGCTGGATACTCCCCATTACTCGTGTTGAATCTGTAGCAGTACCACTTGTAAGTGTTACTGCGGTATCTGGGTTACCATCATAAGATGCTGCGGTAACATCTAAAGTAGCAGCAATCGCTGCACCTGTAGCATCAGTAGTTTCAAAATCTTCGATTACTACGTCTTCGCCTTGGTTATTAGAGATAGTTAGTACGCCATTTTCTATTACAGCTGTAACTCCGTGCTCATCAGTACGCGCATTTATAGCTTCAGCCATTGCTTGTTCGTCACTATCAGCATTAGCAGTTGCAACAAATGATACTTTTTCGCCATTTAGTTCAAAGCTTACGATTTCATCAGCAACGGTAGCTGCACCACCTATATTAAGTACAGCCTCTGTTCTAGCTTGGGCTGTTACCCCTGTTGTACCGGACATTTGATTTATTTTAGCTGCCGCACCTTTTGCACTTGTTCCTGCTTCGATATTTACAGCTGAGTCTTCTCGACCTGAAATAGTATACACCCCAGTAGCAACTGAGTTAGCGGGTGCTGTTGCTCCAGCAGCTGCGGCGGTACCAAAGCCTGTGTTAGCGATACCTTGTAGGTTTAATTGGTTTGAGCCAATTTTTTCAGCTGCAACACTTGATAATGATACATTAATAGTTTCGTTAGCGTTAGCACCGACTTGGAACGCCTTACTACCGTAACTGCCATCAAGTAATTGCTGACCACCAAATGAGGTTGTATCTGCAATACGTGTTAACTCAACCTGAAGTGCTGATACTTCTTTTTGCAGCGCTTCGCGGTCTTCTGCTGAGTTTGAACCATTCGCTGATTGCAGAGCAAGTTCACGCATACGCTGAAGTATGTTAGTTGACTCACTCATTGCACCTTCAGCGGTTTGCGCCATTGAGATACCATCATTGGCATTACGCTGAGCAACTGATAAACCATTAATTTGTGAGGTTAAGCGGTTTGAAATTTGCAGGCCTGCCGCATCATCTTTAGCGCTATTAATACGCATACCTGATGATAAACGCTCCATTGAGGTTGCTAAACCTTCGCCAGATTTAGTTAAGTTACGTTGTGCGTTTAGTGACGACACATTAGTATTTACTGTTAATGCCATTTTACCATCTCCTAGGTTTAAACAGAGTGTGGTTCAACACGTTTTAACAGGAACCACTATTCGATAATTTCTTACTATTAGAAAAGCATTTACTGTGCCAACTTTTAAATTAATATAACCAATTGTTTTTAAAGTGTTTTCAATAAAAACATCAAACGTTAATAATAAGTTATCTATTTAGCGGGAGTGACGACAATTTATTGCCGCTATTTTCAGGGAGGTTTTGCCGCTTTGTATTAACTAAAGCGGCAAGGTATTTCTGCTTATAATCAGTTTATAAGTAATCAAACAAAGAAAGATTAGTTAAACGGCCAAACGTCGCTTGTGATGCTTGCAGTGCGGTTTCTTGTTTAGTGAGTTCACTAATAGCTTCTGCCATATCTACTTCTACTAAGTCAGATAGATTACTTTTATTTTGTATATCTTGTGCAAGGTTAGAGTCGCTAACTCTTTCAAGTGCATTCATACGCCCACCTAAACTTGCTTGCGTAAATACAACTTGCTCGCTGGCGTTTTGTAATTGAACTAAACCATCGGCTAATACTTGCTGAAAGTCATCACCCTCAAGTGTGCCGTCATTTAAACCTGTAATAAGCGATTGCAAGGTATTAAGTACATTTTCTTTGCCTGGCTTTTCAAGGCTGAAATCAAGCTGACCAGGTGCTGTGCCTTCAAATTCAATTTTCATACCGGCAAAATCGATCGGTTCATCAGTAACTTCATCCGTTACTGTTGGTGTTAGTGGAGCACCATCTCTATATATTTCGTAAGTTTGGGGATCATCAGCCGTAGCACCGGGGCTTACAAGTACACTATATGTATTTGCAGTCGCTGAGGCTGTTGGGTCTGCGTTGTAATTTGCTTGATGGAAGTTATCAAACTCAGTTTGGCCATCAACATAAACACTTGCCGCTGTAATAGAACCCGAAACTGTCGCTGTATTTGACGCAACATTCAAGCGTGCATCAGTTTTCTCGAACGTATCAAAACCGTTATCGCTAGATTTAATACTTACGCCTTCAGCAATGGTAATTACATGCTGGCCTTGATCTCCGTTATAAGTATATTCACCCGCAGTAGAATCAAATTGGTAAGGTTGAGTACTGTCTTGGTAGCCTGAAAAAATAAACTTACCGTCTTCTGAGCGAGTATTCATTAAATTGACGAGTGTTTTCTGTATTTCACTCAATTCGGCGGCAATAGACTCTAAATCATCTTGTGTATAAGCACCATTACCTGCTTGAATAGTCAGCTCTTGTGCTTGTTGAATATTAGTATTTATACTTTGTAAGATGGTCTCTTCAGTTTCTAGGCGACCATTTAATTGGTCAATATTTTTAGAATGCTGCTCGTTTGTTTGTATTTTATTTGAATACAGCATCCCTTGCGAAATAGCAGCAGGCGCTTCTGAGGTCGTTAAATACTTCTCCCCTGTCGTTACTTGCTCTTGTGCATTAGCAACACTTTGCTGGTTGTCGAGTATTTTATTTATATTATTTTGGTACATTAAGTTATTTGATAAACGCATAATTACCTCGCCGCACTTAATAAGGTGTCAAAAATTTCTTGAGCTGCAGCCAATACTTGTGCTGATGCTGAATATGATTGCTGAAAACGCAGTAAATTAGCGGCCTCTTCATCTAGGTTTACACCCGAGAGCGACTCATACCACGCTTCTGATTGCTGAGCTAGCGCATCAAATGCACTTGCACTGGTAATTGCTTGACCGGTTACTACGCCAATATCACTCACTAAGCCTGAATAGGCCTGATTAAATGTGTCGTGATTGTCGGCAGTGGCTGTAGTTACTACATTTTTACGAACTAATTCGCCATTTTGTAAATCAGCTAGTTTTAAACCATTACGGTTATCATCAAAGCCGCCTTCATTAAATTCAAGAGTAAACGTATCTCCAGTGGCTGGCGTGCCTTCAATGTCAAAGTCAAAGCCATAGCTGTCAAAAGGTGCGCCTGCTTGGGCGAGCATACCTTCAGCCGGAGGCGTAATAGTAAATGTTGAAGTACCACTTGCATCTGTAATTTGGTATTCGTTTGCAGTGCCTGTTTTAACTAAGGTTATTTCACCGTTTGTTAAGCCTGGCGCCGAAGTAAAACCACCTGAGGTAACACTTGTTACCTCTCCTGCTGAAATAGTTGCTGTACTTGTATTGTCGATACTATTTGCTGTACGAATTGGTGAAGCAAGCGCTAGGTCTTCACCGCGACTGGTAGCAAGTGTAATACTGGTAGCGGCTTCTGAGTTTAATTTAATTTGAAACTGATCGCCTTCAACACCACTTCCTGTAACATTAATTTGTAAACCAAATGACTCTCCAGTTGTAATGTCGTCTGAGTTAATAACACCTGACGCTGGTATTGTCGCTAAAGAAGCGCTGCCAACTGGTTCACCTTTATTGTCGATGGGTTGAATACTTACTTCATCCGCATTGGCGGTGTAGGTAATAATAAAGTCACTAGCCGGTAATTCACTGCCTTTGCCGGGTTCTACTGTGGCTGTCATATTAGTAACACCACCGCTATTATCTTTATACGCATAAGCGCCGACGGTAGGTATATTAAATATATCACCGCCTAACTCGCCGTTAGCATCCATACCCAATTTATTTTGTTCGTTAAACGCATCAGCAATTGCCAATCCCATTTGGCCTATTTGGTTTTGTGCTGGTACTAAGATGTCATCTCTAAATGCGAGTAAGCCGCCAATTTTGCCTTTTAATTTACTTGAATCTATTTCTAGCGGCACAGCTTTGCCGCCATTTACGTCAAGTGTGAGTTCTTTAAAATTAGGATCCGGGTCGCCCGACAGTGAAAACAAGTTAAAAGTACCGTTCTCCATAACTAAAGACTCGCCAGAGCCCATAAATACAAGCTTTTCGCCATTTGGGCCATCAAGAGTTTCTATATCAACTAATTCTGATAGCTCACGAATTGCTAAATCTCGTTGATTGTAAATAGAGCTTGCATCTGATGCGTTATTTGTTCCGTTTACTACCGCTATTTCTTGGTTTAGCGTATTAATATTTTGAATTAATGAATTTGCCTCATCAGAAAAAATCTCGAGTTGTTCGTTCACTATGCTTTGTTGCTCAAGCACAATGCCTGAAAGCCTATCCATTTGATCAACTAAGCTTTGCGCATCGGTCATTACCAATGAGCGAGCAACAGATGAAGAAGGCTGGTTTAATGCCTCTTGCACGTTGTTAAATAGTGAGTTTATACCCGTTGATAAGTTATTCGACTCTTCAGAAAAAATAGTATCTACTCGATTTGCCTCTGTAACAAACTGATCAAAAAATGATTTATTAGAGGTGTCGCGGTTTAATTGTGATTGGGCAAACTCGTTTAGTAATCGATATGTTTCACCACGTCCGACTTGGTTATCAACCATAGTTGTAAACTCGGTGCGCTCACGAACATAGCCTTCGGTGTTTACATTGGTGATATTTTTACTGGTCGTTTGCAACAGCTCAGAGCTTGCTCTAACACCTGCACTGGCAATATTTAATAAACTAAACGACATATTACTTCACTCCTTGGGCAAACGCGCTTGTTGCAATATTTTTAAGCTCACTGCTATTTAGCACTTTTTTTATTTTACTCGCGTAATTAGGATCGGTTGCGTAGCCTGCTTTTTGTAGTGAATCTAAAAATTCATTTGGCTTTGCGGTATTTTGTAGTGCTTCTTCGTAACGTGGGTTTTGCGTTAAAAAATCAACAAAGTCGTTTACGCTATCTTTAATAGAATCGTAGGCTCTAAAGCTTGCTTGTTTTTTAACAGCTGTACCTTGCTCAAACTCAAGTGTTACTTTACTTGCTTTGTCGCCTTCCCAGCTTTTATCTGACTTAATATTAAATAAGTTATTTGAACTGCCACCATCACTTTTACTAATGATGTGCTTACCCCAACCCGTTTCAAGGGCGGCCTGAGCCACCATTACAGCTGGGTTTAAGCCAATTTTTTGTGCTGCAGTTTTAGCGTGTTCCCACACTGAGCTTACAAACTGCTCTGCTGTTTCAAAATTAGTGCTACTCGCTTTAGGCTCATTAATATTGGCTTGAGTACTATCAATAGCAGCTGCTTGTTGCTCGTTTTCCTCATGCGCAAGTGTTGACCCAGCACGCTTGTCACTAAAAAAGTCATTTGTTGTTCTTAGCACTGAACCGGGCATAAAGTTATCTGCTTCTGGCGAAAGCTGCTGCACTATTAAATCAGCTAAACCTAGAGAGCCGTTTGATGAAAGCTCAGAGGAAAGTTGCTGATCGTGCATTTCTTCAAAAAACTTTACACCACTTGAATTAAAAGGACTGTCTTCGTCTTCGAAAGCTTCATTTGCTTTGCGCATTCCTTTTAGCAGCATTTGCGTAAAAATAGCTTCAAATTGTGCAGCCGCTTTTTTAAGCGCAGCTTTTGAGGCATCAGTTGATGCATCACCGCTGTTTAAAGCGTCTTGACGTAATGTATTTAAATTACTTAAATCAAAAAAGTTTTGCTTATCGAGGTGATTTGTTTCCATCAGCTTTTTGACACAAAAATGAATAATGCTTTAACAAATGCAAAAATTGAGCCAAAGAAGGGGAAACAATAAAAAGCTTAAGACCCTTTTGTACACTTAAGCTTTATTTGGAAGGAGTAACAACCTGCAACTAATTAAATAACAACAAGCTGACCGTTAATGGCCCCCGCTTCTTTTAGGGCTTCTAAAATAGCCATTAAATCGCCAGGCGCTGCACCTACTTCGTTTATTGCACGCACTAAATCGTCAAGACTAACGCCCGGGTTAAAAACAAACGCACGAGAGTCATCTTGGCTTACATCAATAATGCTTTGCTGCGTGACAACAGTATCGCCGTTTGCTAGCGGATTTGGTTGAGAGACATTTTGTTGCTCTGCAATTGTTACAGTTAAGCCACCATGCGTAATTGCCGCTGGCTGAAGCTTTACGTTTTTACCAATAACAATGGTACCTGTTCGCGAATTAACAATAATTTTTGCTGCTGTATCAGCGGGTTTAAACTCAAGGTTTTCAAGCGTAGATAAGTAAGACACACGCTGCGAAGCATCCCGCGGCGCTAAAACTCTTATAGAAGCAGCATCAAGTGCTTGTGCGCTATTAGGGCCCACTAAATCGTTAATCGTTTTTTCTAAGCGTTTAGCAGTTGTGAAGTCTGGGCGATTTAAATTAAAAGTAATGTAATCACCTTGCATAAACGGGCTTTCTACGGCGCGCTCTACAGTAGCACCATTTGGCACTCTGCCAACTGTAGGTGTATTAATTACAACTTTACTGCCATCAAGCCCTTGGGCGCCTAAACCACCGACAATTAAGCTACCTTGTGCAATTGCGTACACATTGCCATCTACCCCTTTTAAGAAGGTTTGCAGCAACGTACCACCACGTAAACTACCTGCACTACCAATAGACGATACAGTGATGTCAATTGTTTGCCCTGGTTTTCTAAAAGCGGGTAACTCAGCATGAACAGCTACTGCAGCTACATTTTTAATTTTAGGACTTTGCGTAGAAGGAAGCGTAATACCAAAACTATTTAGCATGCCTCTGAAGCTTTGTTGCGTATATGAGTTTTGCTCTCCAGTGCCAGGTAGGCCAACAACTAAACCATAACCAACTAATTGGTTAGACCTTACGCCTTCGACCATAGACACGTCTTTAATGCGCTCGGCGCTCGCAGTAAACTGCAAGCTTAGTAAAACGACTAAACATAAAGCTTTTAGGCTCTTCATGTTGCTACCCTCTAAAATGGAAACAGCGAACTGCTAAAGAAGCGTGTAAGCCAACCTGGACTTTGCGATTCTTGTGTTTGACCTTTACCCGAGTACTGAATACGAGCATTTGCAATGCGATTAGACTCTACTGTGTTATCGGCACTTACATCTTGCGGGCGAACTAAGCCTTCGAGCCTAATAAATTCTTCACCGGTATTTAAGGTTAGCCATTTTTCGCCACGAATAACTAAATTACCATTTGGTAAAACACGCATAACATTTACCGAAATATCGCCTACTAAACTGTTAGATTGGTTTGATTTAGAATCACCCGTAAACGATGAATCGCTGCCAATACCAAACTGAATACTGTCACCACCAATATTTACAGGTAAACCACCTAAGCCTATTACGGGATCGAGACTTGCGTCAGTTTCTTTATCTGTTTCTGTTTTAGCGGCTTTAGTCGCTTGGGTAGACTCTTCAAGTTTAACCGTAATTATATCGCCAGTGCGCAGTGCTTTTTTGTCTGAATATAAATCGTTAGAAGTATGAGTATTAAATAAAGACCCAGTTGCTACCAGGGGCTCTACGACAGGCTCTGGGTACATAGGTGCATAGTACGGATCGTCTTGTACTACTTCACTATTTTGCGTAGACATACAGCCACTTAAAAATAAAGCACCTGCTGAAATAAATAAAATTTTACGCATAAAAGTCCCCTTACTCTTTAAAGCTGTTGATTAATGTAACTCATCATTTCGTCAACGGCCGAGATAACCTTCGAGTTCATCTCGTAAATACGCTGCGTTTCAATTAGATTAACCAGCTCTTCAGTTACATTTACGTTTGATGTTTCAAGCGAACCTTGAATAATACTTCCAAGCCCTTCAACTCCTGGGTTACCTTGCACCGGTGCACCACTTACAGCAGTTTCGGTATAAAGATTTTGTCCAATTGGCTCAAGACCTGATGGATTAATAAAGTCACTAATTGTTAACTGCCCAATAACCACATTATCGGCTTGACCTGCAACACGTACCGATACTTCACCATCTTGTGAAACGGTTATTGATTGTGCGTCATCTGGTACATTCATCTCTGGCTGAATTACGTAGCCAGCTCCAGAGGTTACAATTCGTCCATCGCCATCTGTTGTAAATTGGCCATTGCGTGAGTAGGCAATATTGCCATCTGGCTGAAGTACTTCAAAAAAACCTTCGCCAGAAATCATCCAATCTAAAGAGTTCTCGGTAGTTAGCATATTACCTTGAGTAAACTCTTTTTGGTTGGCAACCACCTTAGCACCCGCACCTAACATTAAACCTGACGGCATTTCGGTATCTTGCGATGAACGACCACCCGGTTGATTAATATTTTGATAGAGTAAGTCTTCAAATATAGCGCGGCTTTTTTTGTAACCTACAGTGCTGGCATTCGCTAAGTTATTTGAAATAACCGATATATCGGTTTGTTGAGCGTCTAGCCCTGTTTTACTGATCCACAATGCTGGATTCATAATTATGCCCTCATTTTAAAGTTAAACTATGCGCATGAGCTGATCTTGACGTTCATCAATTTCTTCAGCTGTTTTCATTAGTTTTACTTGTAATTCAAATTGACGCTGGTGACTTATCATGTCGACCATTTCGTGAACAGGGTTCACATTAGACATTTCAAGCGAACCACTTAATACTTTTACATTTGCAGAGGTATCAACAGCTTGCCCTGCTACAGGCCTAAATAAACCATCGTTACCTTTTTCAAGTTGCGAGCTGTTAGCTTCTACAACTCTTAGCGTGTCAACTTCTTCTAAGAAGTTAGCCGGTGCACCCTGTGGGCGTACTTGAATGGCACCATCTTCACTAAAACCAATTTTTTCGACCGGTACAGGTAAAATAACAGGGCCACCCTCGCCAATTACTTGACGACCATGACTTGTTACTAACATGCCTTGCGCTGTGATATTAAGCGTACCTACTTTTGTGTAAGCTTCGTTGCCCGATGCATCTTGTACTGCAAGCCAAGCGTTATCGCTCATCGCAATATCTAAATCGCGTCCGGTTTGTATTATGCCACCCGATACCATGTTTGAGCCTGGGCGCTCTTGCATTGAAAATACACGTGTCGGCAAACCTTCGCCAAACGCTTGCATAGAGCGCGCCTGAGCAAAGTCAGCTTTAAAGCCAGTTGTATTTGCATTCGCCAAATTATTGGCTTTAAGCGCAAGCCCCTGCAGGCTTTGCTTAGCGCCAGAGGCGGCAATGTAGACCATTTTGTCCATAGTATCGACTCACATAAAAATCTCTGAATTGATAAATGCAAAATAGATGCCAGATTAAAATTGACGCAATAAACAGGAAGGTTTTATACAGGAGATCATAAAAAAGGCTGCAAAAATGCAGCCTATTTGAATTAAATTTAACTTATCGAATCTGCAAAATACTTTGCTGAATGGTTGAGTTAACTTCAAGCGCACGTGAGTTAGCCTGGTAGTTTCGTTGGGCTGTAATCAAATCTACAAGCTCGTTAGTCAAGTTTGTATTTGATTGCTCAAGTGCAGAGGAATTAATGCTACCAAAAGTACCTGATCCTGCTTCACCTGCAACAGGCTCTCCAGAGTCAATACTTTGCTTCCAACTTGTATCGCCTACTTGCGATAAACCTTGTGAATTAGGGAAGCGAACCATAGCAACTTGACCTAGGTAAGTTGAATCGCCATTACTGTATGAAGCAACAAGTTTACCATCGGTGCCAATATCAATACCCGCTAAACGACCTACTGTTGAGCCATCTTGATCAAGTGCTTTTACTTCAAAACCACTCGAGTACTGAGTAGGAATACGACCAGCGGTGTTATTTTCATCACGCCAGTTCAGCTCAATACCTGTGCTAGGAAATGTTGCACCGTTATCAAGCATCGTCGATAGCCCAGTGCCTGCACCTGCTGGTAGGTTTATTTCGTCAAACGTTGTTAAGTTCGTGTTTGCCACGCCACCGGTTGTAGCAGGTAAACCGCTTGAGTCGAAACCTAGTGTAGTGATAGGTGTATATGGCGTGGTAGTTTGTTCTGCGCCCGATGTACCATCAACAACTTTACCATCAAGAGTGGCATATACTTCCCAGCTGTTGTCTGTCCCACCTGAAGCGGCATCTTCTTCTTTAACAAAAAAGTATTGTAAAATATGTGGCTCACCTAATGAATCATATACAGTTGTTGATGTAGACGAGTTGTACGTACCATTTGATGTAGGGTCAAAATCTATACCCGTTGGATCTGCAGTTGCATCTAAGTTAAACGATAAAAATACGTTTTCTGTCGCTCGGGGTGAACCCGACGAATCTGGAATTTGTATTGGGTTAGTTGTACTTAAGCTTACCGATGTTGTATCGCCTGTTGACGAATCAACTGGAAAGGCTTGTAAATAATTACCTTTAGCATCTACCATAAAATTATCTTGGTTAAGCTTAAATGCGCCCGCACGTGTGTATGTTAAATCTTGCGATGAAATATCATCAGTCATCGCAAAATAACCTTCACCCGTAATCGCTAAATCTAATGAGTTATTAGTAAATTGCAACGATCCCTGATGAAACTGTTGTGCAACCATAGTGGTTTGTACACCATCACCATTTTTAGTTTTGCCTGCGCTAAATACTGATGATGCATATACATCAGCAAACTCAGCACGTGATTCTTTAAAGCCTGTTGTGTTAACGTTTGCAATATTATTTGCTGTTACGTCTAAATCTTTTTGTGCGGCAGCAAGGCCGGTTAATGCAATATTGAAGCTCATAATTCACCTCTAACCTTTAAATATGTGGCCTGCTGGCAGGCAAAAAATACTAAATTTATTATGCGATTTCTGCAACATCTGTCAGTCTAACCGCGCCTTCTTTAGTGTTAATAATAATGCCGCTTGAGCCATTTATATTAACGCTTTCAATGTTCTTAAATGTCGCTATTGGTAAGCTTGAAAATTCACCGTCGGTACTTCCTTCAGCTGATACAGTGTATTCACCTTCAGGTAAGCGCTCACCGTCTTCGTTTGTACCATCCCAAGTAAAACGAACCGCTCCAGCAGGCTGAGAGCCCATATCAATTGTTTTCACTAATTGACCTGACGCATCAGTTACCTTAATTTTTAAATTATCAACCGCGGCTTCTGCAACTGCAGACCCTTTAGCATCACCTGTTTCGTTCAAATCTAAAGTGTTAGACTCTAATAGCGCCTGCTTACCTACAAGTGTTGAAGCTTGCAAAGCAGAGTTAGAGGTCATTGATGAAGCTAAAGATTCAAAGTTTGTGTTTAAATCAGTAATGCCTTGCGCCATCGTAAAATTAGTCATTTGTGCAATCATTTGATCATTATCCGCAGGGTTACTGGGATCTTGATACGATAATTGCTGAGTTAACAAAGAGAAAAAGTCTTCTTGCGTTAACGCGTCACTTTCCTCATCAGCTGTTGCTACTTGTTTGTCTTGCCAAGTAATAGAGTCTAAATAGGATGAACTGGTACTAATATCGTTACTCATAACCTACCCTCGGTTATCGCTGCCCAAGTAACAGCGTTTTGCTTAACATTTGCTTAGCTGCATCTGCAACTTGCACGTTTGTTTGATAAGAGCGAGAGGCTGAGATCATATTTGCCATCTCCTCAACAACATTAACGTTGGGTTTATAGATATAGCCGTTTTCATCCGCGCTCGGGTGATTTGGGTTATATTCAATCTGTAATGGCTTGTCACTTTCAACAATTCCCAAAACTTTAACACCAACAGCGGAGCCCTGAGGATTACTAGCCGATGCTGACGCTTTAGTCAGTTCTGCTGCAAATACAGGCTGGCGCGCTCGGTAAGTTTGGTCTTGAGATGAACTAATCGTATTAGCATTAGAGATATTACTTGCGGTAGTATTTAAGCGAACATTTTGTGCGCTCATACCACTAGCTGAAATATCAAATACATTATATAAACTCATAATTTTTATCCTTGACTACCGAGGGCTTTGTTCAGACCTTTAAATCTGCCGCTTAAAAATTGCAAGCTGGCCTGATACTCCATCGCATTCTGTGTATACAAGTTTCGTTCCACCTGTATATCAACCGAGTTACCATCACCTGTATCTGTTTGATTTGGCATACGAAATAATTCAGAACCACCTACACTTCTAGTACCACCGGCAATGTGATTTGCATCTGTTGTAACCATTGAATTGCCGCTTTGTTGGGTTGACCTTGCCGCTTTTAATGCTGAGGCAAAATCGATATCTTTTGCTTTATAGCCAGGCGTATCAGCGTTCGCTATATTAGTGGCAAGTAACTCTGCTCGCTGTGAACGGATCAACATGGCTTGCGGATGCACACCCAAAGCTTTATCAAAACTGATAGCCATAACCTTTCTCCAAAAAATTGACTTACCTATGGTTAAAGCAAAAAATAAGCCATTAATCTTAGAAGTTGTGTGATTTTTATAGAGCTATGTTTTTAAATGAAAAACGACGCAAATAGCGTCGTTAAAAAGGAAGGAATTAACTTAATTATTTCTTTTGGTATATGATACCAGGGTTGCAACGTACCATATCAAATTCATTACTTAAGCCCGTCATCGACTCCGAAGCACCTAAAAATAGATACCCTTTAGGATTTAAAGCTTGAGCAAATTGACTAATAATTTTTGCTTTTACTTCTGGTGCAAAATAAATAAGTACATTTCGACAAAAAATAATATCAAACTTACCCATAAGTGCATAAGAATCAAGTAGGTTTAAGTGCCTAAAGTTAACTTGTTTTTTTACCGAATCGTTAACTTGAGCCATACCATTGCCACTATCTTTGAAGAACTTTTTGCGACGCTCTGCAGACAACCCTCTTGCTAACGCAAGTGAATCGTACTCTGCATTTTTACACATATCGAGCATGGTATTAGATATATCAGTACCGGTAATTTGCGCTCCCATGCGCAGTACTCCAGGCTGCTTTGCCTGAAACTCCGCAACAGACATAGCAATAGAGTATGGCTCTTGCCCTGATGAGCTTGCCGCAGACCAAATTTTTAATGGCCTCCTTAACTCCTTAAATTCAGGGAATAATCTATTTTGTAAAAGCTCAAATGGGTATTGATCTCTAAACCATAACGTTTCGTTTGTGGTCATTGCATCAACAACTGCGGCTCTTAATTGCCGCTCATGTGGCCCAAGTGTTTTACTGACTAGTTGCGATAAAGATTCCACATTAAATCGAGCCATTAATGGAGCAAGTCGGCTTTTAACTAAATACTGCTTGTTTTCACCTAAAACAATGCCACATTGCTGCTCTAAAAACGAACGGAACTGATCGTATTCACTTTGCTGCAAATCTTTATTATTCAAATTAATAACACCTATAATTATTCGTCACTATGAACCCATTTTTTAACCGCTGTAGCTAATTCATCAGGGTTAAATTTAGCAATAAAATCATCTGCGCCTACTTTTTCGATCATTGCTTGGTTAAATACACCACTTAAAGATGTGTGTAAAATAACGTGCAATGGCGCTAATTTTGGATCTGCTTTTATTTCTGCAGTTAATGTATAGCCGTCCATTTCAGGCATTTCAACATCTGATATTAATAAACCTACTCTTTCTGTAATATCGTTTTTACAATCAAGCTCGGCTATTTCTTTAAGTCTGATTAGTGCTTCTTTACCATTTTTAGCAAGCTCAGTTTGTACACCTAGTGGTTCAAGAGCACGCTTTACTTGATTACGAGCAACGGCAGAGTCATCAGCAATAAATACGATACGCTCGCCTAAATCTTTTTGGATATCACCACCGGCAGCTACTTCAGCGCTCACTTCTGTATTTACTGGGCAAATTTCGTTAAGAATTTTTTCTACATCAAGAATTTCTACTAATTCATTTTCGATTTCGGTCACAGCGGTTAAATATGAATATCGCCCAGCTCCTGATGGAGGCGGCATTATTTTTTCCCAATTCATATTTACTATTCGCTCTACACCACCCACTAAAAACCCTTGAACAGAGCGGTTATACTCCGCAATGATAATAAAACTGTCTTTAATATTTTCTATTGGACGCCCACCTACAGCCATCGATAAATCTATAACTGAAATAGTTTGGCCACGAATATGCGCTACACCACGAATGTACGCATTTGATTTAGGCATACTAGTAAGAGGCGGACATTGTAATACCTCTCTTACTTTAAATACGTTAATACCAAAACGCTGACGCCCTCTGAGCTTAAATAAAAGTAATTCTAGGCGGTTCTGCCCAACCAACTGTGTGCGTTGGTTTACTGAGTCTAAAATGCCTGCCATTCAAATCTCCTAAAGAAAACAAATAATGCGGAACGATAATTGCTTTCTAATTATAAAGCTACATAACATCGCGGGAGCGTCTAAGTTTTGACGCAAAATATTTATACCCTGTTTGAAACCATAAGCATAGTCGAAACATTATGAGTTTGTTAAAAAAAGTCAGAAGATACAGTGTTTTTTATTTTGTTGCCAGCCTCTGCTTAGCAACACCTTTGCATGCAAAAGTGTTTAGCAAAGATTTATTACAAGAGATGGCCGTTAGTTACGTAGCTAAGCAAATAAACACAAATGATAGTGATAAAACTCAATTAAG
Source organism: Pseudoalteromonas sp. S3178 (assembly GCF_005886985.1). NCBI lineage: Bacteria > Pseudomonadati > Pseudomonadota > Gammaproteobacteria > Alteromonadales > Pseudoalteromonadaceae > Pseudoalteromonas > Pseudoalteromonas sp. S3178. The sequence goes on from NZ_PNCW01000012.1 coordinate 93,064, forward strand.
TGCCCTACCACTTGATAGCCGCATACCTGATCGCATCTGTAAATCACCTCTTGAGCTAACGTCTGCTAGTGAGCCTCCTTTTAATAGGCAGGTCACTATTCAGGCTAAGTGCCAAGATGAGCAAGCGTGGGCGCAATACGTACATGTAAGAGTTGTCGAAATGGCCCCAGTAGTAGTTGCGAATGCAAACCTAGCTCGTGGTGAAGTAATTACTAAGTCACATTTAAGTATACAAATGAAGCCTTCGCACTTTGTGAGAGTCCAATACTTAGATAACCCTGATATGTTGATTGGTAGCAGAAGCAAACGAAACATTAGAAGTGGTATGCCAGTACTACTTAATCAAATTTGCATGGTATGTAAGGGAGATTCTGTTAATATTTACGCAAACCTCAGAGGCCTTAGAATTAAAACCACGGGCATAGCCCTTGAAGATGGCACTTTAGGCGAACAGGTTCAGATTAAAAACAAAAAATCAGGTAAAATTTTAAATGCTCGAGTAGATGGTGTAGAGTCTGTTCAAGTAAACATTTAATTTAGATTTATACTAAAGTATCCTACGTATATGCCGATAACTAGGCATCAGTTGGGTAATATACAGGTTTATTATTATGGTCAGTCAAGTTAATGGTAGTAATCAACAAACAAATGCGCTTACAAACGCAAAGCAACAACAAGTTGATTTAAAAAAAGATAATGCAAATACACAAGCTGCACAGTCGCAATCTCCAAAAGCTGCGAGTGATTCTGTAAGCTTGACGCCACAAGCACAACAATTAAAAACATTGCAAGATAAAGCGCAACAGTCGCCTGGTTTTGACAGTGAAAAAGTAGCTGAACTAAAAAAAGCAATTACCGAAGGTAAATACCAAATTGATGCTGAAAAGCTAACAAAAAACTTAGCAGATTTTGAGTTTAACGTTTATGGCTAATCATAACGGTTTAATTTGCGTAAAATTAAATGAGCAAGTAGATTGCTTAGACTCATTACATGCGCTGTTAAACGAAGAGCTTACAGTTATAGCGTCTCGAAGAGGTGAAGGTTTAAAAGAGCTTGCCCAACAAAAAATGCCTTTTTTAACCAAGCTAACTAAGCTCGATAAAGAGTTAAACAAACTTTTTGTCGCTAATGATGAGAATTCTACTGAGGTGAATGAGCTTGTTGACCAAGTTAAGTCACAATTAGCACAATGCCAAAAGCAAAATAAAGTTAATTCACATGCAGCCCGCCAAGCTCATTTAAGTGTTAAACAACTTAAAGAGATTTTAATTGGCGCACCAACCAGCATGACTTACGATCAAGGCGGTAGCGTAGTGAATACTGATAACAAGTTAGTCCGTAACTTAAAAGCCTAACCATACTTTATTTATAGCCATATTTTGTTAAAAAGCCCTTATTGAATATTTTCAATAAGGGCTTTTTAAGTATAGATAGCTTATTAAGCTACGCTTTGAATAATAAACCAATCTGAAGTTGCTACCTTCCGTACTTACAATCACTTTGAACCTGTAATACCAACTCCAATAAATAGCTGATCTATTTTACTTGTTAAAACAACCCATTTCTTTGTTGTAAATTTCGTAAAAGGGAACAACCATTTACATCAATTTACGCCTAGAACTGAATTGTTTTTTTGGCGTAAAATTTAGAACACATACTTAATATAGTTGGTATAAATAAATCGCTTTACCAAACATTAGATTAAGTACATTTTATAGCCCATCCCAATACTAAACTGAGATGGGCAATTTATTTAAATGTCTGTTTGGTTACTTCCATTTTCGATTAAGTACTTAATCATCTCCTCTGACTGATTTTGTACATCAACTGCTGGCGTTGCTTCATCAATACTTCCTCCGCTTTGCGCTGGGCTATAAGCAATCGCAGAGCCTTCTTCATCAAGTAAGTTGTTTAAGGCGACTAACTGCTCTGTTTCAGAGTCAATTATTACATCGTTTATGCTTAACGGCTCTGTTTCACTAACCTCTACCACCTGCTCTGCCGCGCTTGCCATTGTTCCAACATTTGCTAAGTTAATGGTTTCAGTATTTAACACTCCATCACCTTGCGTATCACCCAATGCTGACTCTTCGCTAAATGACGCAGGCATAGTGTCGCCAGCACCTGAGCTAGATTGTGAGGTATGCATATTTCCGGACTGTTCTATCACATTATCCGTATTTTTGATTAAGTAGTTTCCTGCTTCATCAACAGTAACAAAATAGTATTGCTCCCCTCCACCAATGTTTAGGTTGGCTAAGTTTAATACTCCTCCCCAATCTCCATTGCTATCTGAAGTAAAGCTACTTGAAAGTTCTAATACATCTAAATCTAGACCGAGTAAGTCAACGCCCAATAACGAAGAGCCAATAATGTATACTTCAGTATCTGGCTCTGTTGTCCCTTCAACTGATGGGAATAAAAGACCTAATACTCCTGAACTAAAATCAGTAACCTCAAAGCCTATTGGCGTGGTATCTATAATCAATCCAGAGAGGCTACCGCTTGAGGCTGTATTTCCTGATGCATCAGTTGCTACCGCTGTTACAGTATAAGCACCATCCGCTAAATCTGTATCCGGTGAGGCACTCCATGCACCTGTTCCGCTAGCAGTTACCTGTTTAGTGACTGTTGTTGCGCCGCTAAAGGTGACTAATATAGTTTCACCAGCGCCCGCAGTCCCCGTAACAAGAGGTGTTTGCTCTGCAGTTAGTTCTAACCCCGAGTCAATTGTAATACCTGAGTCAACTGCGCTATTGGTTGACTGTGTACCTGTATTACCTGCGCTATCAGCAATGCTTACATCTACGCTGTAATTACCCTCAGGAAGTACTTCTGTAGAGGTCACACTCCAAGTTCCATCAGGTCCAACTGTTGTTTGAACATTGTGAGTAGCACCCGCTGAATCAGTAAACATAACGATTACAAGCGCGCCTGCAAAGCTTCCCGTAACTGACCCTGTAACAGTAGGCGTAGTATCTTGCCCTACCAATATTGGATCTATGACGACAGTTGGCGCTGTGTAGTCTGTGCTTGACACCATAGTATCGCTAGAAGAGTTACCCGCAGTATCACTTATTGATGCTGTAGCACTAAAGCTACCTTCACTCAGTGCGGTTGTCGCTGTTACTGTCCATGAACCATTGCCTGCAACTTGGGCAGTAATAGTTTGTGAATCGTTATTAGCATCTGTAATAACCACGCTCAGCGTTGTACCTGCTGGAGCATCACTTGTACCAGTAATAGTTGGTAGTGGATTATTAGTAACGGATAACTGGTCAACTTCAATTGTTGGCGGGGTTAAATCAACAATACCACCTAGGCTTGTAGAACTGGTAAGTCCTAAGTTTTCGACTGTAGCATCTACTGTAAAGGCGCCTTCAGCTAATGGAGCGCTAGGTGTTAACGTCCACACTCCCGCAATAGCCTGTGTGTTGTAAGTAGTTGCTGTACCACTACTATCGGTTATTACAACTTCTACATCACCATTTAACACATCGGTAGTACCGCTAATGGTAGGGGTTGTATCGCTTGTATCTATTATTGGGTTGATTAATAGGCCCGGTAAAGTAGTGCTAACGGTGCCCGTTTGTGTCACTGTTGCTATATTTCCTGCATCATCAATACTAATAGCCTCAACGGTTAAATCACCTTCAGCTAGAGCCGGAGTAACAATAAGCCATGTTCCATCCCCTAATACCGTTGTGGTAACTTCATAAAGCGTACTTGTAGAGTCGGTAATATTAACCGTAATTAAGCTACCAGCCTCTTCGTCACTGGTGCCTGTAATAGTTGGCGTTAGCGTATTAAGTACACCAAAGGCGTCTATTTCTAACGATGGCGGTATGGTATCAATCGTCACTTGCTCAGTAACAGACTGGCCTACGTTGCCTGCAGCATCAGTAATGCCTGCGAATACACTATATATACCATCAGGTAAGCTAGTTGTTAATAACGACCACGTGCCATCGCTACCTACAAGCGCATCGAATACTGTTTCATTGCCGTTACTATCAACCACTGTTACGTCAATATCTGTACCAGGTGCTTCTTCAGATGTACCCGAAATTGTTAGAATATCAGTATTACTAATGCTCAATGGTAAAATGTCTACCACAGGCACTAGCGTATCAACAACAAACTCAAGCGTTTGTGTTACTACGTTGCCCGACTCATCTGTAATACTCACATTAGCAACGTGTTGCCCTTCAGATAATGCATCTAGTTGTAGTGTGAACAACCCTAGAGCATCGACAGTAGTCGTTAGTACAGTCCCGCCATCTAATTGTATTTCTACTACACCATTAATTAAATCACTGGTACCTTGAATTATTGGCGATGAATCTGATGTTGACCCAATAACATCTAAGACCAATGTTGGCGATATGGTATCTACAACATCTGTGATTAATTGGGTTGCAGTAATACCAACCTCACTAAGCACATTAACAGTTACACTAAATGCACCTTCAGCAAGAGACTGCGGCACCTGTACAGCCCATGATTGATCGGCTTGTACTATTGCAACGAGTTCTTGCACTACGTTATCGCTATCAATCACTTCAACTAATACTTCAGTACCAGGTGCTTGGTCTGTTGACCCACTAATTATTGGTAAGTCGCCCTCGCCAGTTACAAAGTCAACCACCGCATTTAGTAATGGGGTTGAGGCATCTACATCAGCCGTAGTTATAGTAGTTGTATTACCAGCATCGTCAGTTGCAGAAGCTTCAACAACCGATAAGCCTACTACGTTCACTGCTAAACCCACTAACTCCCAATCACCATTTGCATCTGTGGTTACATCGTATGTTAAATCAAGTAAATCACCCGCAAGCTCTAGAGTAACCGTAACGGTTTTACCTTCGCCCAAATCGGATGTACCAGATAAAGAAATCAACTGACCTAATAAGAACGAAGGCACAATTGTTAGTTCTGGTCCTACTGTATCAACCTCGCCACCCGTTTTACTGTCGGTAGAAGTATTGCCTGCATCATCGCTAATAGTTGCACTTACACTGTAAACACCGTCAGCCAAAATATTATCAGCAGCCGCTTGCCAGTCTCCATTAGCATCGGTTTGAACGGTCATTTGATGAGAAGCTCCTGCAGAATCAGTAAAGGTAACAATAACATTGGCGTTGGCCTCGTTTGATGTACCCGAGATCAAAGGCGTGCTGTCTTGTGTTAGTACCAGTGAGCTTTGATTAATACTAATCTCTGGTGCGATAGTATCTATAGTCGCGCTTACAAGTGCATCACCAGTATTTCCTGCATTATCGGTAATAAACACCTCAACAGAATAATCTCCTTGTGAAAGGCTATTACTGGCCTCTACTGTCCATGTACCACCGGCTTGCACGGTTGTGTTTACAAAGTGCTCGTTACCTTGTGCATCAATAAATACAACAACAACGCTATCACCTACTGTTGCTCCAGTAACAGTACCTGAAACACTTGGTGTTAAATCGGTACTTCCAACAATATCGTTAATAGTCACTATTGGTGCTGTTATATCAAGCGTACCTGTTGCACTCGTACTTACAGGGTTGCCTGCGGTATCTGTTGTTGATGCATTTACACTAAATCCCCCTTCACTAAGCGCATTAGGTGCAGCAACTGACCAAGTGCCATTGGCTCCCACTGTGGCATTAACTGTTTGCTCAGCCCCTAAGCTATCAGTAATTAAAATTACAACTATTGCGCCTTGCGGTGCCGTTGTTGTGCCCGAAATAGTAGGGGTTGTATCGTTGGCTGTAATAAGCGTATTGATGCTTAGTGCTGGTGCTGTTAAATCGATAACACCACTACTCGTAGCGTTACTTGTTAAGCCATCTTCAGTAACACTTGCAGTAACATTAAACTCTCCCTCAGGAAGTATATCTGTCGCATTTACACTCCAAGCACCGCTTAGCACATTAGTAGTAACTGTGTGTGAAACATTATTAATATCCGTTATAACTACTGTAATTTCAGTGCCATCAGCCGCACTGCTTGTACCCGAAAGTGTTGGGGTTTGATCGTTCGTATCAACAATGGTGTTTATATTAATAGTAGGCGCATTAGTATTAAGCGTTGCAGTAGCTTCTGCTGAGGAAGTGTTTCCTGCCGTATCAGTAATACTTGCTGAAACTGTCACTTGTCCATCAGTTAATGGGGTCGTTACATCAAGGCTCCATCCTCCGTTGGCAGCAACAGTTGTTGTATATGTATCAACGCTATCACCATCAGTAATTGTCACGTTGATTGTAGTACCTTCAACCTCATTAGATGTACCTGAAATAGTAGGCGTACTGTTGTTAATTGTACCTAAGGCATCAATAGTAATATTAGGCGCTTGGGTATCAACAAAACTTGACGCAGAATCAGAGCCTGTATTGCCAGCATCATCAGTAATACTTACTACAACATCGTAATTACCATCAGGTAAACTCGGCGCCGTAGCTTGCCAGTTTCCACTTGCATCAACCGTTGCTAATAGCGTGTGGGTATCACCATTACTATCTGTAATAACGATATCTACATTTGTGCCAGTAGGCTCTGTTGATGTGCCGCTTATAATTGGGGTATCTGTATTAAATACTGTGATATCAGCAAGTACTACAACTGGGACTTGCGTATCAATAGTTAAATCTATTGTTGTGTTAGTGATGTTATTAGCTTCATCGGCAACATTTATTTGCGCTGTATAGCTCCCATCAGTAAGTGCTGTAGGTACTTCTACTTGCCAGTTACCCTCTGCACCAACTACTGCAAAGAACGTTTGTCCATCAATACTAATAATTACATCAGCACCAATTGCATCACTGGTGCCTGAAATAATTGGCGTCGTATCTGCTGTAGTATCAATAGGATTAACACTAAGGGTTGGTGCAATACTGTCTATTTCACCTTGTGCTTGCTCAGTGGTTAAATTACCAACATCGTCTCTTACCTCAGCAGTTACAGTGTACTGACCTTGCGAAAGCTCGGTTGGTACTTCAACAGACCAACCTCCATTTGCCTGAACAATAGCCGTAAATTCTTGACTCTGCCCTGCACTATCAACAACGGTGAGTTTTATCTCTGTACCCTCGTCCATATCAGTGACACCAGAAATTACAGGCGTAGCATCATTCGATAAGGCATCAACAGTCACAGTGAGTGCAGGTGCTTCGTTATCAAAATCAAGCGAGTTAACAGTAACAACGTTACCAGCTGCATCACTTGCACTCGCTGTAACATAGGCAAGGTTAAGTAGAGGTACTGTAATATTCGCAAGCCCCCATGTGCCATCAGCATTTGTTGTAGCTGTGTAAGTCGCGCCTACCAAGCCGTTAACTAAATACTCAGTGATGGTAATTACAGATCCTTCAGGTAAATCAGAATCCCCTGAAAGAGAAACCAAATTCCCCAGCAAGAACGAAGGAATGATCTCTAAGGTAGGAGGCGTTACATCCACTTCGCCACTGTCTGTGCCCGTGCCGGTATTGCCTGCTGCATCGGTTATGCTGGCGCTAACACTGTACTTCCCTTCTGCTAAGTCTGTCGCTGGTGTGGCACTCCAGTTACCATTAATATCCGTTTGTACGTCAATGGTTTGAACTGCATTCGCAGCGTCAGTAAACGTCACCGTGATGGTGCTGTTAGGTGCATCACTGGTGCCCGTCACTGTGGGTGTGCTGTCGTTAGTGAGTGCAGGCGCATCCACGCTCACACTTGGCGCGGTGGTATCGATGTTACCGCTGCCAGTAATATCGTTGCTGTTGCCCGCTGCATCGCTAATAGTCGCGTCGATGCTGTAAGGCCCTTCAGCCAATGCTGTCGGTACTTCCACTGAGAAGTTACCATCAGCATCCACTGTGGTGGTGAACGTTTGCTCGGCCCCTAAATCATCTGTAACAGTAAAGGTGATCACGGTGCCCTCAGGGGCATCACTGGTACCGCTTAACGTTGGGGTGACGTCGTTACTTGAACCTGGGCTGGTTAACTCAAGTGTCGGTGCAATGGTATCTATTTCACCAGTGCCTGTAGCTGTGGTGTTGTTACCTGCCACATCTTCAACACTCGCGCTAATAGTGTATGCACCTTCTGCAAGTGCTACCGGTACAGGAATTGACCACGTACCATTAGCAAGGACGGTGGCACTCATGGTTTGCGCTACACCGTTGCTGTCGGTGACAACAATAGTGACTTCACTTCCCTGCGGTGCATCGCTTGTGCCTGCAATCGTTGGCGTGGTGTCGTTGCCCACACCATTGTCGGTAATAACAAGGCTTGGGCCAGTAAGGTCTATCTGACCTGTCTCGGTGGCGCTGCCTATATTTCCTAGGCCGTCGTCTACTTCGGCGGTGACCGTGTATTCGCCTTGCGCTAAATCAGCTGGGGCATCAACGCTCCATACGCCACCGGTGACGGTCGTATCAACAGTCGTAATATTCCCTGCACTGTCTTCAAACGTTAAGCTAATGATGGTGCCATCGGCTGCATCGCTTGTCCCATTAATGGTTGGCGTGGTGTCGTTGGTATCCACCAAGGCATTAATGCTAATGCTTGGCGCAGTGGTGTTCAGTGTCGCGGTTTCACTTAATGTGGTGGTGTTACCGGCGTTATCGCTCACGCTTGCTTCAATGGTCAGCTCACCATCGCTTAAGGCATTCGGCACATCCGCTGACCAGCTGCCATCAGCTTGTACCGTGGCAGTGAAGGTTTCGGTTGTGGTGCCATCGCTCACGCTGATGTTTATCACTGTGCCCGCTGGCGCATTGGTGCTTCCGCTGATTGTCGGGGTGCTGTCGTTGGTCGCGCCCACAGTATCAAGCACAAGTGTTGGCGCGAGGCTATCAATGGTGCCCGCTTGCACGGCGCCTCCGGTATTGCCTGCCGCATCGGTAATGCTGGCTTGCACACTGTAACTGCCTTCTGGTAATTCAGGGCTGGTTGCTTGCCAGTTGCCGTTGGCATCGACCGTGGCGGTAATGGGTGTTTCATCGCCGTTACTGTCGGTGATGACAATGTTTACAACCGTGCCTTCAGGCTCTGTTGAGGTACCGCTGATAACTGGCGTACTGTCATTGCCAAGGCCCAGTGCATCCACGCTCACAATCGGGGTGATGGTATCTACATTACCGCTGCTGTTTGCGGTGGTGTCATTGCCTGCGGCGTCGGTAATACTCGCGGTGACAGTAAAGTCACCTTGTGCGAGCGCACTGGGGATCTCAATGTCCCAGTGGCCATCACTGCCAACATTGGTGGTAATGGTTTGTACAGCGCCATCGCTGTCGGTGACGGTGAGTGTGACCGTGCCGCCAATTTCGTTACTGGTGCCTTGCAAGGTCGGTGTTAAGTCGTTTACATCACCTACATTTTGTATCGTAAGCGTTGGCGCTTGCGTGTCGATAGTCGTGGTTTCACTCACGGTGGTTTCGTTGCCTACGCTATCGCGTACGCTCACTTCAATCGTGCTTTCCCCTTCGCTGAGTGGTGTACTTGGTGTCGCACTCCAATCGCCGTTTGCATCCACAAGGGCGGTGATGGTTTGTGGATTGCCATCGCTGTAGGTCACCACTATCGTCACTTGCGCGCCTTCGCCTGCATCGCTCGTGCCGCTAATAACAGGGGTATTGCTATCGCTTTGTGCATCAACCTCAACAGTCAGCGTGGGTGGTGTGTTATCAAAGTCATCTGAGCTTATTGTGCGTGTATTACCCGCTGCATCAGTGGCTGTGGCGATCACGGAGCCCACATCCAGTAATGAAATATCTAAGCCAATAAGAGACCAATTACCATCGGCATCAGTTGTGGTGGTGTAGGTAGCACCAATGCCACCGCCAACCAGTTGCTCGGTAATGGTGATTTCACTGCCTGCTGGCAAGTCGGAGGTACCACTTAAGGTAACCAATAAACCAAGCTCAAAGGTCGGCGTAAAGGCAAGCGCCGGTGGCGTTACATCCACTTCGCCTGTATCACTGCCTGTGCCGGTGTTGCCCGCTGCATCGGTAATGCTGGCGCTAACACTGTAGTTGCCTTCTGCTAAGTCTGTCGCTGGAGTGGCACTCCAGTTACCGTTAATATCGGTTTGTACATCAATGGTTTGAACTGCGTTGGCCGCATCCGTAAAGGTAATAGTGATGGTGCTGTTTGGTGCATCACTGGTGCCTGTAACCGTTGGTGTGCTGTCGTTAGTGAGTATTGGCGCATCCACACTCACACTTGGCGCGGTGGTATCAATATTACCGCTGCCAGTAATATCGTTGCTGTTACCCGCTGCATCGCTAATAGTCGCGTCGATGCTGTAAGGGCCTTCTGCCAATGCGTTTGGCACTTCGACTGAGAAGTTGCCGCTGGCATCCACGGTCGTCGTAAAGGTTTGCTCGGCCCCTAAATCATCTGTAACAGTAAAGGTGATCACTGTGCCCTCAGGGGCATCACTGGTGCCGCTTAAGGTTGGGGTGATGTCGTTACTTGAACCTGGGCTGGTTAACTCAAGCGTTGGGGCAATGGTATCTACTTCCCCTGCGCCTGACGCAGTCGCGGCGTTACCCGCGGCATCGCTTACGCTTGCACTTACTGTATAACTGCCTTCAGCAAGTACTTGTGAGGCGGCCACACTCCAGGTGCCATTAGCCCCAAGCGTAGTTGTAACCGTATGAGTGACGTTATTGCTATCGGTGATTTCAACCGTCACGGTACTACCTTGCGGTGCGTTCGCGGTACCAGTGATCGTTGGAGTGGTATCGTTTGTTACGCTCAGTGTATCAACTTCAATCGCTGGCATAGTGGTGTCAATAATACCGGTTTCGCTCGCGCTACCTATATTTCCTAGGCCGTCATCTACCTCGGCGGTTACCGTGTATTCACCTTCAGCTAAATCAGCTGGGGCATCA
>NZ_PNCW01000120.1:0-2279 GCF_005886985.1 Pseudoalteromonas sp. S3178
AAAACGAAACTATTATTTCGTACCCTATTCCACGTGAACGCCAAGATATTTTTAAACATTTCATTCAAAATGCACGCTTTGACGGCACACTAAAAAATGTTGACCAAGGGCTGCTTATATTTCAATTAGTAAGTGCTGGAATGGGTGTAGCGGCATTACCTGATTGGCTTGTTACTCCTTATGAAAGCCAAGGGTTAATTAAATCAATTCCGCTTGGTGCACTTGGCTTAACACGCCCAATGTATTTAGCAATGAAAAAAGATATGAAAGATAACCCCGTTTATCGCCACTTTTTAAATACGTGTAAGTTAAATAACGGTCGATAAGTTACATGCTAATAAGTAACATAAAGCACTATTATAATTTATGTTACTTATTATGTTTGAATTAAAAAAGATTTTAGGTGGCTTACTCATGCCACTCCCTTTATTTTCTTTGTTTGCTTTTATAATGCTGTTGCTTGCATTTAAAGGGCGTAAATCAGCACTTGTTCTTTCGAGTTTAAGCTTATTCGTTTTGCTTTCTCTTAGTACGCCATTTTTCGCACATCAAATTATTAAAAGTAATGAGCCAACCTCACTTGCGTTTAATAATTTAAAACACCCTAAAATAGATAAAATTGTTGTACTTGGCTGCGACATAAACCCAAATACCGGGCTCAGTGCCAACAACCAGCTTGGTAACTGTGCACTTAGCCGTTTAGTAGAAGGTGTAAAGCTTGCAAAGCAATACCCTAATGCTCAACTTATTGTATCTGGTGGTGGTTACGAAAATGTCACTAATAGCGCCTTAATGTATAAAACAGCCATTAGTTTAGGAGTGAATAAAAACCGTATTAGTCAAAACCCACACGCTATGGATACCGCTGCTGAGGCAAAAATGTTAGCCCCAAAACTGGTTGATTTTAACGTTGCTTTGGTTACTTCTGTGCTTCATATGCCCCGTGCAAAAAATTTATTTAACGCCCAAGGAATTGATGTAATAACAGCTGCGACTGATTACCATAATTTTGCAGCCCTTCCTTTATATAAGCAGTTTACTCCAAATGCAGAGGCTTTAAAGGTCGTTACACAGTATGCACATGAAGTGCTGGGGAATGCGTGGATTAATTTGCGCCGCTGGATAAACCCAGAAGCGCTTTAGTATCTAATAAGTATTTTAGTTATACCGGGTTATCTATATCTATAAAGGTAACCTCAAAACCATAATCTTTAGCTAGTAGCTTACCCAATGCTTTTACTCCATAGCGCTCAGTGGCATGATGCCCCGCAGCAAAAAAATCTATATTTTGCTCACGCGAACTGTGAATAGTTTGCTCAGACGCTTCACCTGTTAAATAGGCATCAATTCCCTGCTCTGCTGCTAAATCTATATAGCCTTGCCCACCACCTGTACACAATGCAATGGTTTGTATTTTTTCATCGCGAACAATACTGCACAATGGCTCTCGGTGCAAAACGTTTGCAATTTTCTTGGCAAACTCACTACCTGTGAGCGGAGTTTTTAAACGGCCTTTCATTGCTACACTATTGGCAGTTGGCTCAAGCCCAGTTTCTATCTCAATATCAAGTAAATTAGCTAGCTGCGCGTTATTACCAATAGACGGGTGAATATCCAGTGGTAAATGATAACCAAATAAATTTATATCGTTTGCAAGTAGTGCGCTTATACGGCGCTTTTTCATACCTGTGATCGGTTGAGATTCCCCTTTCCAAAAAAAACCATGGTGAACCAAAATAGCATCTGCATTTTTTTCTATAGCTGCATCAATAAGTGCTTGGCTTGCTGTTACACCTGTAATTATGGTTTTAATTTCATTTTTACCTTCAACTTGTAATCCATTTGGGCAAAAATCTTTAATTAAATGCGGTTTTAAAATGTCATTTAGAAGTTGGTTAAATTCTCTACGTTGCATACACGTTACCTTACTTAGCACTGAATTTTGTGCAAATTTTGGCGTTTATGGGCGAAAAATGGAAGGAAAATCGCAAAAAATTGAAAAACAGTTTTAAAATAGGTATAAATACGACTTCTTTATCTGTGTTCACAACGTATAGGGTCTCTGATGAGCAAACTAGACAAAACAGAAGTGTTATCTGCCTTTGAAGCTGCATATGAAGCTGCTAATGGTAAAAAACCTGAAATTACAACTAAACCAGGCTGGTACAGCATTGATGGCGGAAAAAATTTACGCCTAGCTGACGTAGCTGAGCTGACTGAAGAATTAAGCTCTGGTAAAACTACACCTAAAGCTGCAGAAAAAGCGCCGGCTAAAAAAA
>NZ_PNCW01000121.1:0-1176 GCF_005886985.1 Pseudoalteromonas sp. S3178
GCTCTCACCTAGACACCGTACCCAATGCCGGTGCATTTGATGGCATTTTAGGTGTGCTACTCGGTATTGAAATAGCCGCTCTTGCACATACACTTAAGCTTGATTTGCCGTTTCATTTAGATGTAGTAGGTTTTTGTGATGAAGAAGGCACCCGCTTTGCCACCACATTAATTGGCTCAAAAGCACTGGCAAACGAGTTTGACCCGCAGTGGTTAAATATAGAAGATACAAACGGCATTACTATGCGCCAAGCCATGCTCGACTTTGGTTTAAACCCTGCAAACTATGCAAAAGCAGCACTAAACAAAAATGAGTTACTCGGTTACTGGGAAACCCACATAGAGCAAGGCCCCGTGCTTGAGTCGGTAAATCAGGCGTTAGGCATAGTCACTGCCATTGCAGGGGCAAAGCGCGCTATGATCACCCTAACAGGTCAAAGCGGACACGCTGGTACCACACCTATGAATTTGCGTCAGGATTCGTTAGCAGGTTGCGCCGAACTGACGCTTGCCATAGAGCAACTAGCAAAAGATGCGAGTAATGGCGAAGTAGCCACCGTTGGGCAAATTCAAGCACGCCCAGGCGCTACAAACGTTATTGCAGGTAAAACCACCATTAGCCTAGATGCACGCGCTCAAAGCGATGACGACCTAGCCATATTACTTAATGCAATACATACCCGCGCAGATCAAATTGCAACATCGCGTAATTTAACGCTCGATTGGCAATGGACACATGCCGCCGATGCCGTAGCGTGCGACACTAAAATTCAGCACTTATTTACTAGTGCATGCAAACTTAATAACCAAGCCTCACCTTCACTTGCCTCAGGCGCTGGGCACGACGCCATGGCCATAGCTCCTATTTGCCCTGTTGGTATGTTGTTTATACGCAGCCCTGGCGGCATAAGCCATCACCCAGCAGAAGCCGTTATAGACAGTGATGTAACAAAGGCACTTAGCGTAATGTACAGTGCACTTGTGCTGTATGTGAAAGAGTTAGGCTAAAGTTGAACAAAAGAGCTAAATTAGTAGCTCTTTTAATTTTGAGAACATTGGATGTTAAAAAACATTTTATTTCTAATAGCTTGTGTATTTATAACTGTGGCAGCCTGGCTTGTCTTTCAAGTTTTTGGTCAACACACCTTTTCAATAATGTTAGGGCCTGCTTATCTTT
>NZ_PNCW01000122.1:0-335 GCF_005886985.1 Pseudoalteromonas sp. S3178
TTTTTACCTGTTGCTCTAAGTTATTGTGATCTTCTACGAAGTACGCTAAGTATTTACCACGATGTTCAAAACAGAGACTTTTGCTTAAAATAAAAAACTCTCGGTGAAACTCATAATCAGGATTAAGCAAGTCCTGCTTCATTTCTGTTAATAAAGCCTGGTGTTTTAACCATAAATCATCGAAAAAACGAGCAGTATCATTTTCCTGTTCTTTTTGTTTACGCTTATCAGTATATTTATTGCCAAAATAAGTTCCCGCAGCGCCAGTAGCACTTCCTACGAGAAATCCAACAGCTAGGCTAAAGTAATCCATGCTTTCCTCCCTGAACTAACGC
>NZ_PNCW01000123.1:0-3163 GCF_005886985.1 Pseudoalteromonas sp. S3178
AAAGATCAACACGCCCTAGTATTTAAGACCATCCCTTTATTTTTCTATAAATGGTAGAAGCACTAACTCCTAAATAAGCCGCTGCAAGTGGAATATTATCATCGCATACATGAATTGCATTCTCGATAGCCCTCTTTTCTACCTGCCACAACGGTTCTATATCATGCACAGCCATTGGCGAGGGCATAGAGCTTGAAGCACTCATATTAACTGATGATATTGATTTATTTGATGGCACTGACGCCGTTAAACCAAAGGAGCTTGGTAGCATTTCTCTTTCAATTACTTGCGCATCGTTTATTACAACCGTGTTTTCTATTACATTTTGTAGCTCTCGGATATTTCCTGGCCAATCATAATTACAAAAAAGAGATTTAACGTCCTCTGAAAAGCCAGTAAAGCTTTTACCATTACTGTCGCTCTTTTGTTTAAGTATGTAATCAGCTAAAAGTAATATATCGTTGCCACGCTCTCGCAGTGGTGGCAGTTTTACAGGTATAACATTTAGACGATAATACAAATCTTCTCTAAAACGCCCCTCAGCCACTTCAATAATTGGGTTTCTATTTGTAGCACACACTAAACGCACATCACTGTGTAATATTTCGCTGCTACCTACACGGCTAAAAATACCTGTTTGTAAAAAGCGTAATAATTTAGCTTGTAAATTGAGCTCCATTTCACAAAGTTCATCTAAAAATAGAGTCCCTCCATTAGCAACTTCTACAGCCCCTTTCCTATCACTTAAAGCACCACTAAAGGCCCCTTTTACATGACCAAAAAACTCAGATTCAAATAATTCAGCAGGAATTGCCGCACAGTTAATTGCAATAAAAGGTCCCTTACTACGGGGGCTTGCGTCGTGAAGAGTCTGCGCACATACTTCTTTACCTGTACCACTTTCACCCGTTATAAAGACACACGCTTTACTTCTTGCTGCGCTATCAAGCAGCCTAAACACCGTTTTCATTGCAAGTGACTCACCAACAAAATCTTGGTTCTGAGTGTTTTTATCAACTAATGGTTTTGCTGATACTTGCTCTTTTGGTGTAAGCGCACTCTCTACAGAGCTAATGAGTCGTTGGCTTGTGAAAGGTTTTTCTAAAAAATCAAAACCACCTAGTCGCATAGCTTCTACGGCCACATCAATAGAGCTATTTGAAGTGATCATTACTACATTAGCTGGATTTTCTTGTTTATTTACAAATTGAAGTACTTCTAAACCGCTAATATCGGGTAAGCAGACGTCTTGTACAATCACCGTAGGCATTTTTTCTTTTATACCAACTAAAGCTGAGTAGCCATCAGTGAAGTGCCTACATTCGTACCCTGCTTGTTCAAGCTGGCTGGCGTATAGAGCTCCACTGGCAATGCTATCTTCAACAATATATACAAGCCCTTTATCATGTGTATTTTTCATGGTGGCACCTTAAATTGCTATATTATTAATGATGACTTGATAAGCATCGCGGGTTTTATCCAAATTGTGCTGAATGATAAGTGCTAAGTGAATATTTTCTGACGTTGTTGCGGGTGGAGAGTCATGAAGCTGTGTTGCCAGTGCAGCTAAAGGGGCTGCACCATACAAAGCAGCCGAATTTTTTAATACATGTGTTATTTCTTTAACCTTAACCGTGTCTTCATTATCAATTGCTGTTTTTATTTGGTCTCTCATGGTGACTAGCTCGTCAATAAATAGTTTTATTAACTTTGCTAATACTTCAATCCCAACATCTTTTTCAAGCTGAGCTAATACATGAAGCTCTGTTATACTTTTATCAACAAACTTCTCTGATATGGGCATAAAAGTCCTTTATTTTTTTTGTAATAAGCCTAACTAATACGCCACTATTAGCTGATATATTGAGATATTTATAATATAAGAGTAATTCGTTTTTCGCATTTTGCAAACCATAATAAACGCTATGTGCTACGGCGCCCAAATTTCAATACTTTTAGATAATGTTTGTGGCTTATCAAGCAGATAGCCTTGAGCAATATCACACCCTAACTGCTCTAGTATTTGAAGTTGTTCATTTTCCTCAATTCCCTCTGCAACGGTTTCTAAACCAAGTCTTTGTGCCATCGCAATGATTGCACTGCATAAGGTAAAGTCTTCATTATTACTAGCAATACCACTTACAAAACTACGGTCTATTTTTAAACCATCAATATCAAATTGACGCAGCAAACCAAGCGAGGCATAACCAGTACCAAAGTCATCTATCCACACTTTTACACCTTCTTTATGAAAGTTTTCAAACGCTTTTGCTATTTTTGCAGGGCTATGAATTAGCGCTGTTTCTGTTAATTCTACTTTTACTGCATGAGGCGGGATATCATGCTTTTCGAGTAACCCCATAACTTTTGAAAATACATCGCCATCTAAAATTTGTACGGGTGAGATATTCAAAGAAATAGCTAAGTCGGTCATACCTAAGTGCCTCATCTGCTTTAAATCAGATAAGCTTTGTTCAAAAATCCAATCACCTAAATCTAATATCATGCCAGACTGCTCTACATGAGGAATAAACTCATCGGGCCCCACAATACCAAACCGTGGGGAATCACATCTAACTAGTGACTCAAAACCCACTAACTTACCTGATGCTAATGAAACTAAAGGCTGATACACCATTTTAAAATAATTATTTTGCATTGCGTCAGTCATGATTTGTTCAAGCTCATGCCACCGGGCTAAGTTTACCGAGTTTGAGGATCCTAAGGTATTAAATGCATTCATTATTTGCTCCGTGGCTTTATCAGATGGTCTCCTTTACATATAGCAATTTACAGACCATTTTTAAAACCGAAAAGAGCAACAATAAGATAATAAATTCAGTAAGTTAAAACGATATAATTTACCTTTACTCACATCCTAAAGCATTTGCATTTTGCAATTCAGATTGCAACGCACTAATTCATGAAATTTATACCAACCGGCCTATATATGGGTTTATATAACGTTAAGAAAATTACGCTAAAACTAGGGCGTGTTGATCTTTGCGGACTGAAATTTGTTCAATCTAGGGGCGATTAAATCGCGGCGCGAGGTTTGTAACCTAGTGGGCTAAGTAAAAACCGAGCAACAAAGAGTTAATCGTCCCTAGAAAGAACCCAAAGGGCAGCGCATATTTGGTCTTTATGCTGCGTTATCGCCTAT
>NZ_PNCW01000124.1:0-3652 GCF_005886985.1 Pseudoalteromonas sp. S3178
ATTAAATTTACTCGGCCTTTTTGCTTAGCTAGTTAGCGCTTTTATAAAGACTCAATACCCATGTTATACAGCGTAAAGCCAAATATATCAGCGTATTGCTCAATCGTTTTACTTGTTGGCGTACCTGCGCCATGTCCTGCATTTGTTTCTATGCGAATAAGCGTTGGATTACTACCTGTTTGCTTTGCTTGAAGCTCAGCTGCAAACTTAAACGAATGTGAAGGGACAACGCGGTCATCATGATCGCCCGTGGTGATCATAGTAGCAGGATATTCAACACCTGCTTTTACATTATGAAGTGGTGAGTACCCTTTAATGTATTCAAACATTTCTTTACTTTGCTCACTGGTGCCATAGTCGTATGCCCAGCCAGCGCCCGCGGTAAATGTATGATAGCGCAGCATATCAAGTACGCCTACAGCAGGTAATGCCACTTGAAATAAGTCAGGACGCTGCGTCATTACAGCGCCAACTAATAAGCCTCCGTTAGAACCACCACGAAGTGCTAAACGCTTTTTAGAGGTGTATTTTTTATCTTTTAAATATTCAGCTGCGGCAATAAAGTCATCAAACACATTCTGCTTTTGAAGTTTTGTACCTGCATTGTGCCAGTCTTTACCGTATTCACCGCCACCACGAATATTAGCAACGGCATACACACCACCTTGCTCAAGCCACACAGCATTAATCGGGCTAAAGCTTGGTGTTAAACTAATATTAAAACCACCGTAACCATATAAAATAGTTGGGTTTGAACCATCAAGTTTAATGCCTGATTTATAGGTGATGACCATCGGTATTTTTGTGCCGTCTTTTGATGTGTAAAATACTTGCTCAGAGGTGTAATCGTCGCTATTAAAATCAATAGCCGACTTACGATAAACACCCGACTCGCCAGTTGATACATCAAATGTATAGGTTGTGCCCGGTGTTGTGTAGTTAGTAAATGAGTAATAAAGCGTTGTTTGATCCTTTTTACCACCAAACCCACGTGCAGTGCCTACACCCGGTAAGGCAATTTCACGAATTAACTCACCTTTTTTGTTGTACTGTTTTACCTTCGAAATTGCATCAACCATATAGTTGGCAAAAAAAGTGTCGCCACCTTTTGTAAGATTTAATACATTTTTTGTTTCTGGAATTAAATCGACCCAGTTGTCCGGTGTTGGATTGGCAGCATCTACTGTCACTACTTTTTTGTTTGGCGCATTTAAGTTAGTTACTAAAAACAGCTTACTACCTTCGTTATCAATAACTGATATATCTGAATCAGTATTATCAACAACCGTTATAAACTCACTGTTTTCTTTTGTTAAGTCTTTTATAAATAGCTTATTACCTGAAGTAGACGTACTTGCCGAAATAATTAAGTAGCGACCATCATGAGTTACATCAGCGCCAACATAACGATGTTTTTGCGCATCAGTTTCACCAAACACTACATTGTCGGTAGATTGCTTTGTCCCTAATTTATGATAATACGCTTTATGCTGATCAGTTTTAGCCGAAAGCTCACTGCCTTTAGGTTTATCGTAGCTTGAATAATAAAAGCCCTCGTTACCTAGCCAATCAATACCGCTAAATTTAACGTCAACAAGTGCTTCCTCAACTTGCTCTTTAGTATGAGTATCAATAACAATAATTTTACGCCAATCACTACCGCCTTCAGATATTTGATACGCTAATAATGAGCCATCTTTTGAAAACGATAAACCCGACATAGACGTCGTGCCATCGTCACTAAATTTGTTTGGATCTAAAAATACTTCAACGTCGCCACCATCTTTACTGCGATACAAAACATATTGGTTTTGTAGACCATCGTTTTTATAAAAATAGGTGTAATCGCCTTCAGTGAAAGGAGGGCCTATTTTTTCGTAGTTCATTAGTTTTTCAAGGCGCTGCTTTAACTTATCGCGATAAGGTATTTGCTCTAAATAAGAAAACGTTAAATTGTTTTGCGTTTTAACCCAATCAGCGGTCTCTTCGCTCATATCATCTTCTAGCCAGCGATAAGGGTCTGCAATAGTTTCTTCAAAATAGGTATCTACAACGTCACCTTTTTTTGTTTCTGGGTATATAACTGCGTTAACTTGTTTCATAGGTGGTTTTACTTCTTCTTGCGTTACCGTATTGGTTGGCTCTGAACAGCCACTAAGTGCTACAAGTAGAGCACATGCTAGAGTATGTTTAAACATTAGGAGTTCCGTTCTTCTTTATTATAAATAGTGACCTTAAGCTATTAACTTTTAGCTCTTTTGTCTATTCAGATGCGCTAGGTAACATTTATTGCTGTAAACAAATGTAAACTTAAGCTTTAATCGTATTTATAATTAATAACAATAAAAGACTACATTATGGAAAACGAACACACGTTTAAGAGCTTTAAGGCATTTTATCCTTATTACTTAAAAGAGCATCGAAATGTTACCTGCCGCCGTTTACACTTTGTGGGCAGCGTACTTGTACTTGCAGTTATCGCAATTGCGCTATTAAAACAGCAATATAGCCTATTATGGTTATTGCCTGTTATTGGCTACGGGTTTGCTTGGGTTGGGCACTTCTTTTTTGAAAAAAACCGCCCCGCAACTTTTAAGCACCCTTTTTATAGTTTGTGGGGAGATTGGATAATGTTTAAAGATATGCTAATTGGCAGAATAAAATTTTAACTTATTTTTATATCAATTTTTTATAAAAAGGCAGTTTCTTCTATATTTAAAGTATAGGCATTTATTACAACGCACTTATTTTTTAAACGGCTTTTAAATGTTAACTTAATTAACATTTAAAAGCCGTTTTTTATTTTTATGTTTTAAATTTATTTATAATTAGATCTTAATTAATTGCCAAGCCAATAAAAATAGACCTTTACAAACAATCACTTTAAATTACCACCTCATCTTACCAGTTAATTAAACGTTAACCAGCCATTGTAAAAATAACTTATTACTCATCAGTAACTTACATATCTCTATTTCTATATAACTAAAATCACTTTGAATATAAAAATTAGTAAAATGTAATTATAAAAACATTCAGTTTAATTGAATGTTATTCAATTGACTCAGTTTGTTAATGCCGTATATGTTCTAAGTAACAAAGCAATTTGTTAAAAACAGGCTTATATAAAAGCCTTGGTAAGCCCAAAGGGTTTACTTATACAACAACAAAATAATTCAATGGGTTTGAGGGAAAAACAATATGAATAAAAGACCATTATTTAAATTACAACAAACTGCACCACAAAAGCTGCTGGCGTTAAGCGTATCAGCAGCCTTACTGGGTAGTTTTTCAATTAAAGCAGCAGAGCAAGAGCCACAAGCACAAAAAGACATAGAACAAATAAGCGTTATTGGCTCTCGCCGATTAGGCCGCACAGTAGAAGACAGCGCTGTGCCTATTGATATTATTGGCGCCGATGCACTTAAAAGCTCAGGCCTTACCGAAACAAACGCATTATTAAGTAACTTATTACCAAGCTTTAACTTTCCGCAGGCATCTCTTACTGATGGTAGTGACCATGTACGCCCTGCACAGCTTCGTGGCTTAGCACCCGATCACACTCTAGTACTTGTTAATGGTAAGCGCCGTCACAGTAATGCATTACTTAACTTAAATGGCTCAACAGGTCGTGGCTCTTCGTCGGTAGATT
>NZ_PNCW01000125.1:0-969 GCF_005886985.1 Pseudoalteromonas sp. S3178
CTAAAAGCTAAAAGCTAAATAGCTCACATAGTAAACACTTTCGCCCTATGCTTTAATATTAAAAGCAAGGGAGGGCGTTATGCGTAAAAATCGATTTTTATTTAATAAGCACGTTGTGGCAATGGCTACGCTAGGGGCTTTGGCTGCGCCGCTACCTGTATTGAGTAATGAGCCAGGGGTGTTAGTTGAGCAGCTTTGTACCAGTTGCCATAGTTTAAACAACCTTGAGCGCAGTGCGGGTTATAGCCAAGCGGATTGGCAAACACTAATAAGCTATATGGTTGATACCGGCGAGGGTACTGCCCTTAGTAAAGATATAAGCACGTATTTGGCAAAGCATTACCCTATTAACACTAAGCGCGAGTCAACGGTGGTAAAAGGCGATTTAAAACTTAGCTTTAAATACTGGCAAGTGCCTACGCTTGGGCAGCGCGCTCGCGACCCCGTGCAAGGTAAAAACGGACTTATTTGGTGGGTTGGCCAGTGGGGCAATATTTTAGGTAGGTTAAACCCTAAAACCGGTGAAATGAAAGAGTACACTTTGCCAAGTGGTACGTATGCGCACAGTGTATCGCTTGATAAAAACCAAACCCCTTGGTTTTTAGGCAATAAAAATGGCACTGTTGGGTATTTAGATTTAACAACCGAAAAATTTAAAGTGTATAAAATGCCTAATAAAAACGCCCGAGACCCGCATACTGGCGTGTTTGATAACGCAGGTATTTTTTGGTTTACCCTGCAGCACAGCAACATGGTTGGCAAGCTAAACCCTAAAACCGGCGATATTAAATTGGCTACTTTGCCCACTAAAGGCTCGCGTCCTTATGGAATAAAGATTGATTCTAACGGGTCGCCTTGGGTGTCGTGTAATGGCAGTAACTGTTTGGTTAAAGTTGATAAAAACACCATGGCGCTTAGCGAAATAAAACTCCCAGGTGATAGGGCGTGTTGACCTTTCGTGGGTGAATT
>NZ_PNCW01000126.1:0-507 GCF_005886985.1 Pseudoalteromonas sp. S3178
AGCAAAAAAACTTTCTGAGCACGCATTATCCCAGCAGTTTCCCTTTCTCGACATGCTAATCGTTACACCTCGTTTGTTCAACCACGATATAGTCTCTTTTGCTCTATACTGGCTCCCTTGGTCTGAGTGAAAAAGTAAGCGATGTCCGTTCGGTTTACGCACATTCCAAGCCTTCTTTAATGTTTTAATCACTAAACTCGCACTATTAACTCGACTTGTTACCCAGCCCACAACTTTACGTGAGTATAAATCTAAAATGACACATAAGTACTGCCAGCCTTCTTTACAGCGCACCTGAGTTATATCCGACACCCATACAGTATTAGGCTCTTCAACATCAAATTGACGAGCAAGTAGGTTCTCTGTCGTTATAAAACCCTGCTTTTTATTGCCACTGGTGTAGCGACGCTTACCTGATTTAGAGCGATAACCTACGCTTTGTAATAAACGCTGCACCCGGCCTTTACTGCAATCATGGCCATCGGCTATGGCGGCTTCCCATAATTT
>NZ_PNCW01000127.1:0-508 GCF_005886985.1 Pseudoalteromonas sp. S3178
AGCAAAAAAACTTTCTGAGCATGCATTATCCCAGCAGTTTCCCTTTCTCGACATGCTAATCGTTACACCTCGTTTGTTCAACCACGATATAGTCTCTTTTGCTCTATACTGGCTTCCTTGGTCTGAGTGAAAAAGTAAGCGATGTCCGTTCGGTTTACGCACATTCCAAGCCTTCTTTAATGTTTTAATCACTAAACTCGCACTATTAACTCGACTTGTTACCCAGCCCACAACTTTACGTGAGTATAAATCTAAAATAACACATAAGTACTGCCAGCCTTCTTTACAGCGCACCTGAGTTATATCCGACACCCATACAGTATTAGGCTCTTCAATATCAAACTGACGAGCAAGTAGGTTCTCTGTCGTTATAAAACCCTGCTTTTTATTGCCACTGGTGTAGCGACGCTTACCTGATTTAGAGCGATAACCTACACTTTGTAATAAACGCTGCACCCGGCCTTTACTGCAATCATGACCATCGGCGATGGCGGCTTCCCATAATTTT
>NZ_PNCW01000128.1:0-686 GCF_005886985.1 Pseudoalteromonas sp. S3178
CGCTGACCGCTGACCGCTGACCGCTGATTGATCTGACTCCATAAAAGTAGACACCTATTTAGGAGTCAGTTGTCATGAAAGTAAAAGCGTTTCGTAAACATACAGAGGAATTTAAAATAAAAGTGGTACAGGAGTCGCTAGACTCACACGGTACCGTTAAAATGACCGCTAAAAAATACGGTATTCATCCTGATATGCTGTCAAGCTGGAGAAGTAAAATGACCTCAAAAGAAGAAGCTAATCCACTTAAAAACCAAGGCCCAGAAAAATCATATAAAGACCTTGAACGTCAAGTCCATAACCTTGAGAAGCAGCTTGAGGACGCGCAGTTGGAGAACGACGTGTTAAAAAAGGCGAGGGCCTACTTCGACAGCCTAAAAGAATAAGGTTTCAATATATCCATCAGACTGCTACGGCGAAGAAAACAATAAGCAAGTTATGTGCGTTATTATCTGTCTCTAAGGCAGGGTATTACAAATGGCTGAAACAGTCGTTAAACCCTGTTACAGGAAGAAATGATTTCTTACTTCAGTTTTTAATAAAAAGAAGTAATGAAGAGCACTGCATACCTGGTTACAGAAAATTATGGGAAGCCGCCATAGCCGATGGTCATGATTGCAGTAAAGGCCGGGTGCAGCGTTTATTACAAAGCGTAGGTTATCGCTCTAAATCAGGTAAGCGTCGCG
>NZ_PNCW01000129.1:0-2943 GCF_005886985.1 Pseudoalteromonas sp. S3178
TGAAAGGTCAACAGGCCCTATCAATTACAGCTGCAATAATACTCAAAACCGTTTGGGTAAAATTCAAACATAAAAAATAGCTTTAAAATTTGAAGGGCTATATAAAGTACCGCAATATATAACCCTTCAATTTACTTTAATGATGATTAAACCTTAGCTTTGCTTATTCAATCGTTACCTTTGCATCACTTACCCACGTTTCGGTTATCGCTTCATCATTTTTATCCACTAAATACGCGCGTATATGCACTGGGTTATTGTTAGATTGCTTGTAATCAAAGGCTAATCGCCATTGGTTAGTTCCCACTATAGGGTAAGCGCCAATTGGCTCTAGTATTTCGCCGTTACTGGCTTCAACTATAGGCTTTATACCACTTTCTCTATCGAGCCCTTTAAATACAAGCCCTTCAAAGTCAATCACCATTTTGTTCACGCCCTCAGGAATAGGCTGACCAGGAATTCCACCCTGTCCTTGGCGAGTATTCACAACACTTGCTAACTCTTTTGATTTTGGGTCGAGTGGACGCCATTCAATATCATAAGAAAACGTAAATTCATCGCCTTTACGCGCCTCTTTTTTAGGTACCCAATAGGCAACAATATTATCAAACGTTTCATCTTTTGTAGGAATTTCGATTAGCTGAACAGCCCCTTTGCCCCAATTTCCTTTAGGTTTTATCCATGCTGATGAACGTTTATTATAAAATACGCCATCGTCTTGGTAGTTATTAAAATCACGATCCCTTTGAATTAAGCCAAAGCCTTTAGGGTTCTCATCAATAAAGCTATTGGTCGATACCGACTGAGGGTTATTTAACGGTCGCCAAATGTACTGCCCCGATCCAGTATGAATCGCTAAGCCATCGCTATCGTGAATTTCTGGGCGCCAATCTTTAGCTTCTGTTTTATCTTTTTCTGAGTACCAATACATACTCGTTAATGGCGCTATACCTAAACGCTCTACATCGGCGCGCATATACAAATTAGCACTCACAGAGGTAATATGGCCTTTGGCTTCTTTGTTATCTTTACTTAAACCAAACCGATAAGCACCGGTGATAGAGGGCCCTTCAAGCAATGCCCAAACAGACACACTTTCACCTTTTTTTTCTGCGGGGCCAATCCAAAATGCAGAAAAGCGCGGAAATTCTTCTGGTTGATTCATACCCGTATTAATTGCAATACCGCGAGCCGACAAACCATATTGCCCTTGTGGGCCATCAGTTCTAAAATAAGACGCACCTAAAAAAGATATCCAATCTGGTTTTATATCTGGGCGCATAATTCTAAAGCCTGCAAACCCAAACCCTTCCGGCAGGTCGTGGGCTGGGCTATCGTCAGGCATATCAAAAAGCTCATTACTAAAAGGCAGTTCTTTAACGTTGTTTTTATCATCCCTAATGTAAATACTTACTGGCTCAGGAAAGTATCGGCCAGGGTAAAATAGTTGCACAGGTGCCTTTTTACCATTTGGATATAAAGTTTCATCTTCTTTAAAACGTATTTTCCAGTGTTCATCGTAAGTAATTTTATCAATAAGCTCAGGGGCAGGAACTGCAGCTGGCGAATAAGGCTTTTCAGCAGAGGCTTTTGCCATTGCTTTTAAGTCTTCGAATGTAAAATGAGCACTTTCTTGAGCTGGCTCTGCGTGTAACGACATAGAGGTAGAAATAATAGCGGCAATAAATAACTTTAACTTCATAAAAAGTATCTCTAGTAAAGTGAGTCTAAAAATAAGTGCTCTGTTCAAGCGCTTAACTTAAAATGCGTGTAAAGATATTACACACCGCAATATGAACTCGCGTTTACTAAAATAACGTTATTTGGCTTAGTTATGTTTGGGGGGTTATGCTTGGATAGTTGTGTTTAATAAATGCGGCTGACAAAGCTTTAGTTAGTTAAAGCTCAGTTAATACCTGCTTTAAAATCGAAATATTGATATTTACGTCACTGCTACGCTTTGCAAAAATTTATAATAAGTACTGGCCTCAAAAATTAGTATATTAGTATTGTGTTAAAGCGGTTATTTATTATTGTTATTGTTTTTACGATACTTAGTTATACCACTGGCTATTTCTTCCCACCAATTATTAGCCCCAAAATGCAAAAACTTACACTTAATTGGTTTAACTCTGTCTGCATTTGCAATTATTAACTCTGTTAATTGCTCAATATCATAGCCAGTCCACTCAGGTATTGGCTGTGCAAAATTCTGATTAACAGCAGGGTAAACCTCATTCCAGTAGATATACTCTAATTCTAAAATTGAATACTTAGATTTAGCACACGTAGCTATAGCGTTTTCTAGCTCATCAGATGGCTCAATATCCATCCAAAACATTTGCAACGTATCCCAAATAGGTTTTCTATCTTCTGAATCTAATCGTGGATTATCCATAAGCCACTAACGCCTTGTAAAGTTTAAAAATAAAATCTGCCATTAATAACAAAGTGAACTATTTTCTGTGTTCAGCTATTTAAGTATGCTTGTTATTGCTACAGGTTAAATAGCTTTTCGCATTTTATTTAATAACTCGTAGCATGCTTTATACAACAGTATTTCCATGTCTTTTGTATGATACAAAGGGCCCCAACGAAAGAATCCTCTTAAGCTAAATTTTTTAGCAATAAATTCGCGCCATGTAATAGATTTGGAAACACTAAACGTTTTAATCGTCTTATTGTGCTCAATGTTATACAAGCGCGACACTAATTTAACTTTTGGTCGCCAAAAAAGCGGAATAATAGCAGTATCAAAATCCACAGTGAATGCATCGCCACCATGTAAAGTAACTATAACCACATCTAAACCAATATCTGACTTTTTGGGCTCTCTAATAGACGAAATACTATGAAGGCAAAAAACCTCTTCAAGCTTCTGGTGCATATGATCTTCAAGTGAATCGCCCGTTATATAAAAAAACGACTCTACCTTAGAAAAGT
>NZ_PNCW01000013.1:0-42937 GCF_005886985.1 Pseudoalteromonas sp. S3178
AGTAAAAATTGAGCAACAATGAGTTATTCGCCCCTAGGAAGAACCCATTGGGCAGCGCATGTTTGGCATTTATGCTGCGTTATCGCCTATTTATGGGGAATAACCACACTACATAGGCTATGCCTTGCCTAAATGCCAAACACACTGCTGCAAACTTAATCACTAAAGGTCAATACGCCCTAATATTAATAGAGAGAATAGATGTTAAAAACGATTTTTAAGCTTTTACTAACTGTATTTTTTGTTTGGGCACTTGCTTACCCGTTTATACAAAGCGATGACATTGATTTAGACGAGCAAACGTCTGAACAACCAAAAAAAGTTAAGAAAATAGAAAAACCACTTCATAACGTTAAGCTACCTAAATTTTCTGAATTTGCTGATGTAAAAGAAAAAAAGCATGCCTTTTTTAGCTTTATTAGACCCCATGTAGATGCTGAAAATAAAAAAATATTACAGCAACGTGCAAAATTAGAAATTGCTCGTATGATGCTTGAAAATAACGAACCTCTTTTGAAAAAACAAAACAAAGATGCGGCTCAAATATTAAAGTCGTACGGCTTACCTGAAACGGTTAATACGCTTAATATTA
The DNA here is from genome assembly GCF_005886985.1 of Pseudoalteromonas sp. S3178. Taxonomy (NCBI): domain Bacteria; kingdom Pseudomonadati; phylum Pseudomonadota; class Gammaproteobacteria; order Alteromonadales; family Pseudoalteromonadaceae; genus Pseudoalteromonas; species Pseudoalteromonas sp. S3178. Next base: position 593 of record NZ_PNCW01000013.1, read on the forward strand.
CTCAAGCGCTGCGCCGTGTGGATATTATTCCTAAAGAGCTTGCGCTAATGCAAGCAGCGAATGAATCGGCGTGGGGTACTTCACGGTTTGCACGCATAGGCCTTAACTTTTTTGGTCAGTGGTGTTACTCAAAAGGCTGTGGCATGGTACCAAAGCGCAGAAACACAGGGGCTGCACACGAAGTTGCTGCGTTTAAGTCGGTACGTGCTGCTGTTAGTTCATACTTTAAAAATATAAATACTCATAATGCTTACAAAGAGCTGCGTGCTATACGAGCAAACTTACGTTTAGAGCAAAAGCCAATTTTAGCCACAGAGCTAACGCATGGTTTAATGTCGTATTCAGAGCGTGGCGAAGCTTATATAGAAGAGCTAAACACAATGATTAACCAAAATAGAGCTTACTTTGATGAATAAAGGTATTTTAAAAAGCACTAAAGCGATATCACTATTATTGCTAAGTGCTGTAGCACTAAACGTTAGCGCTAAAGAATTTGTTATGTCGTATGATGGATTTTATGATCGATTAGAGGTTGTCAATAAAGGCGATTTTCAATATGCACGAGTCAACTTTTACATTAGCGATATTGCGACCAACGAAGCGTGTGCAATAAAAAGCGGCACAATTTTAACTGAAAACAACGAATACCCGCTTAACTTTACCGAGAAAGCTCAATTACTTTTGCCGTTTGATAAACAACTCGATACCGACAAAGCTGTTATTGTCGTTGAGCCGCAAAACCCAAACCATGATTGCCAACTTAAATTGCAAATAGAGGCAAATGAGCTTGAAGGGCTGACACTTTCAAAGCAGTCTTTATATACCATTAATACCGAATTAGATGAGCTGCTAACTGACTTGTCCGGCTTTTTTGTAAGTAAGTTAATGTGGTTTTTACTGCCAGAGCAAAAAGGTGTTGCGGTTACATTTAATGCACCAACACAATTGGCTGACAAAAATATTAAGTGTGAAAAATCAGTTTGTTACTTTGCAGTTGAAGACGACTGGGAAGACGATGCAACCATACTAGGTAATATTAATAATGTAGTTAAAGTAACGCCTTGGATTGCAAAGTAAGTCTTTAACACTACATAAAAAATACGGCGCTTTGCGCCGTTTTTTGTTTTTACTTTAATAACGCCTGAGTAGAATCACGGTTAATAAGCGTTGGCTCAAATACTCTATTTATTTCTAAGTTTTTATATTGGTAAATATCCTTAAGCACCATTTTAGCGGCCATCTGACCCATGTTTTCTACAGGGTTATCTATAGTTGTCAAAGTAGGGTACAAGTAGTTTGCAAATATAACGTTATCAAACCCGATCACCGATAAATCATTTGGTAAATTATAACCATGCTCACGAGCATATTTCATTGCCCCAGAGGCCATTTCGTCGTTGGCACAGACTAACGCTGTAAAAGGTATTTTTTTATTAATGAGTTGCTTTAACCCTTGTGTGCCACCGACTTCATTAAAGTCGCCTTCGTAAAAAAGCTCATTATTAAATTCGATATTGTGCTCGGTAAGCGCTTTTTTATGGCCTTTTAATCGGTTTCGCGCATCGGCTTTAAATTGCGGGCCTGCTATGTAGGCTATTTTTTTGTGGCCTTGCTCAAGTATAGATTTACTCGCTAAATAACCGCCAAGTTCGTTATCAAGGCTAATACAATTATCTTTAAGTGGTTTTACATAGCGATTTATTAAGTAAACAGGGGTTTTACCTTGGCTAAGTTCTATAAGGTATTCATCGCTTACGGCTTCAACGTGCAGTATAAGTGCATCACATTTACGGCTAATTAAAAACTCGATACCGTCTTTCTCTTTATCGTCTTCACTGTGGCCTGTGGTGATAATTACATGTTTTCCGGCGGCTCTAAGCTCAGACTCTATTCCTGCCATCATTTGTGCAAAGAAAGGACCGTGCAGTTCTGAAACTAAAATACCTACGCTATTAGTACGGTTAGAGGCAAGAGACTGTGCAATAGAGTTTGGTTTGTAGCCTAACTGCGCCATGGCATCGAGTACTTTTTTGGTTGTTTTTTCGCTGACGCGGGTGTTTTTGTTCATTACCCGCGAGACAGTGGCTAACGACACACCGGCAAGATCTGATACTTCATAAATAGTGGCCATATTAATTGTTTACTCGCTTATCCTTAACTGCTTCGGGTAAATAATACCGTAGAGTGCATACTCAAACCACCTCAAGATGTAAGTTTCAGTTTTAATAAAAAGAGACTTTCATTGTTGCTCTGGGTATATATTAATTAGTTGTTGTTAGTTTAGTTTGAATGCTTTCAACAACGTGGTTAGTTAGTGTATATTTTTTCATTATGTAGGCCACAAATAATGAGCCAAAAGCCGGAAGTACTGTAAACGAGAGCAAAATACCGTGCTGCGTATCGATAGTTTGTATTACATCTGCCTGATAGCTGTAAAAAGAAAGCAGCCATCCTGCAATTGCGCCACCAACAGCAACACCCATTTTTATAAAAAATATAACGCCGGAATACACCAAGCCGGTTATTCTAACACCTGTTTTTTCATGCCCGTAATCTATGGTGTCAGCCATTTTTGCCCATAATAAAGGCGTGGCCATATCTAAAAAGAACTTCCATAAAATAAAGGCGGTAAATGCCAGCACTAAAGAGTCTTTACTAATAAAGTAACTAAGCGCACAAATAGCAGCGGCAATTAATTGTAAGCTAATATAGGCTTTTATTTTACAAAATCGCTTTGCCAGCGGTTGTGCTAATGCGCAGCCAAGCATACTAGCTGCAACGCCTAGGGTCATAAATAGAGTAATTAAATCGTCGCGGCCTAAATAATATTTTACGTAGTAAACGGCAAGGGTAAGCCTTAACACTTGGCCGGTTAGTAAAAAAAAGGCAGCAAGGCACAGAGTACGCCACTGATCGTTTTTAATTAGTGCTTTAACACTTTTTATAAAAGGAATGTTTTGCTCTTTTGGCTGCTGTATTCGCTCTTTTGTGCCCAAAAAGCACAGTAAAAAAAGTACAAGGCCTAAAATACTCATGGCTGTCATGGTGTATTGGTAGCCTTTAGCCGCATCGCCTTGGCCAAAATATTCAACCATTGGCATAGTACAGCCCGCTACAATCACACCGCCTAACATGCCAAACACAAAACGATATGACTGGATAGTAACGCGCTCTTTTGCGTCGCTTGTAAGTACACCGCCTAGGGCGCAATAAGGAATATTTATTGCGGTATATGCCACCATAAGTAGCGTATAGGTAGTAAAGGCATAAATTATTTTATCAGTGCCTTTTAAATCGGGAGTGGTAAACGCCAAAATACTAATAATGGCAAATGGCAGGGCAAGCCATAATAAATAGGGACGAAAGTGCCCCCATCGTGTATGCGTTTTGTCGGCTAGGTTGCCCATAACAGGGTCGGTTACAGCATCAAAAATACGCACTGCTAAAAACATAGTGCCTACTACCGCAGGCGAGAGCCCAACTACATCAGTGTAGTAGAGCATTAAAAACATCATAACCGTTTGAAAAATAATATTGCTGGCGGTGTCGCCGAGGCCATATGCTATTTTTTCTTTTACACTTACCATGTTTATTTTATCCCGCTTTATTTTTATTTTATCGATTAGAAATAAGTGCTTTATAAGCGTGGCCACTAGCTTTAATAGTACGTTGTTGGGTTTCATAATCAACGTATACTATGCCAAAACGTTTTAAATACCCTTCAGCCCATTCAAAATTATCCATAAAGCTCCACGCAAAGTAACCAATTATATTAACCCCTTGCTCGGTTGCATTATGTACGGCATTTAAATGTGTGTGATAGTAGCTAAGCCTATCTAGGTCGTTAACCTCACCATTTTTTATGGTATCTGGCATGGCTGCGCCATTTTCTGTGATGTACATAGGCGGTAACGTGTACGTTTTATGTAAATCGATTAGTAAATCAGTAAATGATTGCGGGTAAATTTCCCATCCCATATCAGTAAGCGGACCCTTAGGTGCTATTGGTTCATATATGTGTGTAGGGTGCGCTTTATATACTTGGCGAGTATAAAAATTTATGCCTAAGTAATCGGTTGGTTGCGAAATTAACGCCATGTCGCCTGGGTGAATGTCAGGTAAATGATCCTTAGGTAATTGGTTTATTATATCTGGGTAGTGGCCATCCATAATAGGTTTCATGTACCACTGATTTAAATAATCATCGGCGTATTTTGCACAGTCTATATCTTCTTGAGAGTTTGTAAGCGGGTAAGCGGGTGTAAAATTAAGCACAATACCATTTTGTGTATTAGGTGATGTTTTATTTAGTACTTTCATGGCTAGGCCATGGGCAAGTAATAAATGATGCGCTGCTTTTTTTCCGTACTGTTTTCCTACTAGGCCTGGGGCATGTATGCCAATTTCATAACCTAAAAAAGCACTACAAAAGGGTTCGTTTAATGTAGCGTAAGAAAACACACGCGTTCCAAATGCGCGTGTAATTAGTTCAACGTATTGCTCAAATGCGTAGGCTGTTTGTCTGTTAAGCCAGCCGCCTTCATCTTCTAAGTATTGAGGTAAATCCCAATGATAAAGCGTAACAAAAGCTTTTATGTTTCTGCGATTTAGTTCATCGAGTATGTCAGTATAAAATTTAACGCCCTCTAGGTTAAGCTCGCCTGAGCGCGTAATTACACGCGGCCACGATATAGACAATCTGTAGGCATCTACACCTAATGAGGCAATCAAATCTATATCTTGCTGCCAATTGTTATAATGATCGCAAGCAATATGGCCATGCGAATTGTCAGCAATTTTACCCTCGGTGTCACAAAATGTATCCCAAATACATGGTAAGCGATGTTCATACCCTCCTTCTATTTGAAATGATGCAGTAGCTACACCATAAACAAATTCTTTTGTTAATAGAGGTGAATGAGATGGTAATGATATTTTTGTCATTAGTTACAAACCTTTTTGAGATCTAAATTGCACGCTTAGCGCTTTTATTTACTGCTTTACAGCGGGTACAACACATTAATAAAAATAAAAGTTGTTGAAATATGTAACATGTTCGTATTTAATTAGCCGTGAAAGCGCTTACATTTTTAGATTAATGTTAATTAATCTTCAGGTCAACTCTTTAATACTGCGCCTTAGCGGGAGATTGTATTAATAATGTACTGAAGATCAATTTATAATAATAAATTGCGGAGAGCACATGGCTAGTTCAGCACCACTGACATCACACACACAGTCGCAAAATTACCAAGATAAAAACTATGGTTTTGCACTTACTTCTTTAACTTCACTGTTTTTTATGTGGGGTTTTATTACCTGTTTAAATGATATTTTGATCCCGCATTTAAAAGCGGTTTTTGATTTAACTTATGTGCAAGCCATGCTTGTGCAATTTTGCTTTTTTGGCGCTTACTTTTTAATGTCTTTGCCTAGTGGCTATATTGTTAAAAAGCTTGGTTATAAAAAGGGAATAGTGGTTGGACTGCTCATTGCAGCATTAGGGTGCGTACTTTTTTACCCTGCAGCCGCTATGCACAATTACCCAGTTTTTTTGTTTGCCTTGTTTGTATTAGCAAGCGGCATAACATTACTGCAAGTATCTGCTAACCCTTACGTTAGTTTATTAGGCTCACCTAAAACAGCATCATCTCGTTTAACGCTTACTCAAGCTTTTAACGCGCTAGGTACTGCAGTTGCTCCAACGTTTGGTGCTTTCTTAATACTAGACTCGGCGTCTGAAGCATTTTTAACACCCGCGCAAAATGCAGAGTCGGTACAACTTCCTTATTTACTTTTAGCAGGCATGCTTATTTTATTAGCCGGTATTTTTGCATGGCTTAAATTGCCAGACATAATGAGTGAGCAAAAAGAAGCTGCTGAAAAATCAAATACAATTGAGGGCAGTGCATGGCAATACCGCCACCTAACGCTCGGTGCTGTGGGAATTTTTGCGTATGTAGGTGCAGAGGTGGCGATTGGTAGCTTTTTAGTAAGCTTTTTAGCACAAGAAAATATTGCCGGTTTAAAAGAGCATGTTGCTGCTCATTACATTACTTATTATTTTGGTGGCGCTATGGTTGGGCGTTTTATTGGTGCTGCTGTAATGCAAAAATTACCCGCTGGTAAAGTACTTGGCTTTAACGCAAGTATGGCTATTATTTTAGTGGTTATAGCTATGAGTACGTCGGGTCAGTTAGCTATGTGGTCAATATTATTGGTTGGTTTATTCAATTCTATTATGTTCCCCACTATTTTTAGTTTAGCGTTAAATGGGCTTGGTAAGCATACCGCACAGGGCTCTGGCATTTTGTGTTTGGCGATTGTAGGGGGGGCAATAGTGCCACTTTTACAAGGTGCGCTTGCTGATAATGTGGGTGTTCAACTTTCGTATATTTTACCTATTTTATGTTACATATTTATCGTGTTTTATGGTTTAAGCGGAAGCAAACCAGTTCAAGCTCAGGAGACTCTATAATGAAAACCCCTTTTACACTTAATAAAATAGCACTTGCCACATTAATTGCATCACTAGGTAGTTTATCGGCTTGTTCAAATGACGCGACAACACCCCCTGAAACTAATAATGCTTTATCTAAAACAGAGCAAATTTGGCCAAAACTTAATATTGCCGTAAAACAAGACCCAGCGATAGAAGCAAAAATTGCGGATTATTTAAAAACGATGACGCTTGAGCAAAAAGTAGCTCAAATGATTCAACCAGAAATTCGTGATATTACCGTTGAAGACATGCGCAAATATGGCTTTGGTTCATACCTTAACGGTGGTGGTGCATTTCCTAATGGTGATAAACACGCAACACCTATGGATTGGGTTGCACTGGCAGAGAGTTTTTATCAGGCCTCTGTAGATGACTCGCTTGATGGCACTAACATTCCGACAATGTGGGGCACCGATGCTGTACATGGTCATAATAATGTAATTGGCGCGACCTTATTTCCGCATAACATTGGTTTAGGCGCTGCTAATAATCCTGAATTAATAGAGCAAATTGCATCTATTACCGCGGTAGAAGTAATGGCAACCGGTATTGATTGGGTGTTTGCACCTACTGTTGCTGTTGTTCGCGATGATCGCTGGGGAAGAACGTACGAAGGATACTCTGAAGATCCTCAAATAGTACGTGATTACTCTGCTGCCATTGTAAATGGTTTACAGGGCAAAGCCGATGGCGACTTTTTAAGTGATAAACGTGTTATTAGTACCGTTAAGCACTTTTTAGGTGATGGCGGCACGGTAGATGGCGATGACCAAGGTAATAATATCGACAGTGAGCAAGACTTGTTTGATATACACGCCCAAGGTTACGTTGGTGGGTTATCGGCAGGTAGTCAATCTGTAATGGCGTCTTTTAATAGCTGGAATGGCGTTAAAAATCACGGCAATAAATACTTATTAACAGACGTTCTAAAAACACGTATGGGTTTTGATGGCTTTGTTGTTGGTGACTGGAATGGTCATGGCCAAATTGAAGGCTGTACTAACGAAAGTTGTGCACAAGCCGTTAATGCAGGTCTTGATATTTTTATGGTGCCAACAGGTGCTTGGAAGCCTTTGTACGAGAACACAATTGCGCAAGTTAAGTCTGGCGAAATCAGCATGTCACGCATTGATGATGCGGTAGCAAGAATTTTACGCGTTAAATTACGTGCCGGTTTATTTGATAAGCCAAGCCCTGCTAAGCGCCAGTTTTCGGGTAAAACTGAGCTAATTGGAGCACAGCAACACCGCGAAGTTGCGCGTCAGGCAGTTCGTGAGTCACTGGTGTTACTCAAAAATAAAAACAATATATTACCACTTGCTGCAAACCAAACAGTACTGGTTGCAGGCGATGGCGCCGATAATATTGGTAAGCAGTCGGGCGGGTGGAGTATTACTTGGCAAGGTACAAATAATAAAAATGCTGATTTCCCTGGTGCAACGTCAATTTACAAAGGGCTTGAAGATCAAATTTCAGCCGCAGGTGGTCAAGCCATATTAAGTGCCGATGGTTCGTTTGAGCAACGTCCAGATGTAGCCATTGTTGTATTTGGCGAAGAACCCTACGCAGAAGGTCATGGCGATAGAGATAATTTAGAATTTGAACGCGGTAATAAAAAATCTTTAGCACTTTTAACGTCATTAAAAGCACGAGGCATTCCAGTGGTATCGGTATTTATATCGGGTCGCCCTATGTGGGTTAATAGTGAGCTAAATGCATCTGATGCGTTTGTCGCTGCTTGGTTACCTGGTACTGAGGGCGCAGGTATTGCAGATGTAATATTGAAAGCTAAAGATGGGGCGACCCAACATAACTTTAAAGGTAAGTTGTCATTTTCTTGGCCTAAATCGGCTGTACAAAGCACCGTTAATAAAGGTGATGAAGATTACAGCCCATTACTACCGTATGGCTTTGGTTTAACATATGGCGATAAAAATATATTAGCTGATAACTTAGACGAGGACTCTAAATTAGACAACTCTGCACTTACCAGCATGGATATTTTAGTGGGTGCGCCAATAGCCCCGTGGAGATTGCTACTTAAATCGGGGGATGAACTTTTAGATGTATCTAGCAGTACGCACGAGTTTGGCGCAATTAAGTACCGCACTGAAGATAAAACAGTGCAAGAGGATGCGCGTCAATTTAACTTTAGCGGTACTGAAAAAGCCAGTGCAGAAATAGTGACCAGTTTTGCAGAAGACACCATTGCTTATTTAGAAGCCGATGCGGTTATAAGCTTTGACATTAAATTAAATGAGTCACTAGCGGGGCCTGTTGATTTAGCAATGACATGTTCAGGTGCATGCGGCGCAAGCATTGATTTAGCAAAAATAGTAGACAAAACTGTTGTTAATAAATGGCAATCAGTTTCTGTAGATTTAGGTTGTTATGCTGATAAAGGGGTGAATTTTGCAAGCCTCACTAGCCCATTTAGTTTACACAGCAGTGCTAAGGCTTCGGTATCGGTGGCAAACATACAGTTTGTGCCTAATAAAGCCAAAGATGCAACACTCGCTTGTAAGTAGTTAAAACTCTTAATATAAAACTATATTGTGTTTAAGCCCTTCGATTGAAGGGCTTTTTTATGCTGTAAGATAATATTTAACCTGAATTCTGGTTAAGAGATTTAAAAACACTATAAATAATAACGATATTTAAGCCTGTTTCTCTCTAGCTAGAATTTTTTGGTGAAAACAAGGCGAATTTACGCGTCAATAGCTAGTCTATTGCAAGGAAATTCAACGCAGTTAGCGCTAAAAATAGCTGCTTGAGATAGATTTATTATCCAGAACTCAGGTTATTTAATACTAATTCGCTATTTAGTTGTTCTCGGCAATTGCTCCTGCATCTATGCAGTCGTAAATGAGAGTTTTTAATGCAGGTAGCAATACGTTTAGCCCCGCAAAATAATTGAGTCTTATTACGGATTGGTATAAGTAGTACTAAGGCGAGTCTATATGTAAAATTTAAAGTGCGCTGTTTGCAGGTCTACTTTAGACGTTTACAACTCTTTGTTACGTATATGGGTGTAAGTTAGCGAGTAACGTGCGCACTAATAAATCTCGCACTAGGATAGACACTTTTTAAAAAACAAACCCTAAAGCTCTAAATATTCTAGCTTTGCATTAACAGCTGTTTTTCGTCAAAGGTGACAACTTTGTCTCTACCGGTTTCTTTAGCAAGGTATAGGCGTTTATCTGCTAATGATAGTAAATCCTTTATGCTCATTTGCCCGTTTAATGCAGTGCTTACTCCAGCACTAACAGAGAGGTTTATATGCGCACCTTTATAATAAAAAGGGTGCTTAGAAATATTTTCACGTAAATACTCAGCAGATTCTCTTGCTGCACTTAACGAATAGTCAGGCAGTAAAATTGCAAATTCTTCTCCGCCTATTCTTGCGCTAATACCGGCATTTATAAATTGCTCTTTAATATTTTGGGCGATCCATTTTATTGCCTGATCACCCGTATCATGGCCATATTCATCATTTACGCGCTTAAAAAAATCAATATCTAAAATAATTATACTAACGCTTTTATCTTTATTACTAAGCTGATTGAGTGACTCTTTGGCTTTATTAAAAAACCCTCTTCTATTAAGAAGCTGCGAGAGAGAATCTGTGTTAGCGAGGTTTGAAAGCGTGTATTCAGTATTCGAAAAAAGTAAAAAGGGTAATATGAGGGCACTTAAGGTCGCTAATATTAAATGACTGATAAGGATTATTTGTAAAGGAGCGGTAATATCTACCACGTTACTATTAATAACAGGGATTGATAGCACTGCTACTTGTAAAAGCATGACTCCACTGTGCACTAAAAAACAGGTGGTTAGCGCTTTTTGCTGAATTTTAGCAACAAAGCTCATGCTTTTAATTAAATAAGCTGAATAGATAAATAGCCCAGCAATAATTAAACTGGTAAACATTTTTGCAGCATCAAAAGGATAAATAGCTAATAGTAAAAACGCAGAAAAACCAAAAATGCAGTACAAGGGCATTAAACTAATATTTTGTGTATTTTTATATTTAAATAGCCCGACGATTATTAATAATGGGCTTAAAATAATAAAAATGTTTGCTAAATAATGGGTAACGAAAGGGAAGTCTATGTAAACCCGAATACTTGCAAATACCTCAGCCGCTGCGAAAGAAAAACAAGCAAGGCTGAATAATAAAAAAGCAGGTTGGCTTTTGTATTTATAAACAGATACAAAAAAGAAACCTATCATAAGGTTAAGGATAAAAGAGAGGCAGATCACAGTAGGAAGATGTAACATGATTGGTTCTCTTTATAAGTAATTAATATAGTAAATTAACCCCCTAATTATTAGGTATTAACTGTGAAAGGTCAACAAGGTTAAAAGTACCACTTTTAACCAGCTACAATATTACCTTTTTAAATGTTAACACACGCTAAACCAAACTCTCTAAAGCCGATTTTATATCGGTATGGTGAAAGCGATAATGATGTTCTTGCAAATTTGTTGGTTTAACAAACTGACCGGTAGTGAGCAAATCAGACATTTCACCCATTAGCACTTTAAGTACAAAGGCTGGCATAGGAATGAATGCCGGGCGTGATAGAGCTTCCCCTAAGCGTTTGCTAAATTGAGCGTTGCTAACAGGGGTAGGGGCTGTTGCGTTTACAGGCCCCGATATTTCGTTGTGCTTTATTATAAACAATATGAGCTGTGTCATATCGTCAATGTGTATCCACGACATACCTTGCTCACCACTTGCGATAGGGCCGCCTAAACATAGCTTAAACGCAGGTAACATTTTGGCTAATGCCCCTCCTTTTTTTGATAGGACAATGCCAGTTCTTAATAAGCACACACGAGTTTGCTCTGATTGAGCTGCAAGCGCTGCGTTTTCCCAGTCTTTACACAAGGTGTGCGCAAATTCATTATGCGGTTCATTAAAACTTTCGTCGATGACCTTATTGCCTTGACGGCCATAAAAGCCTATAGCGCTGCCAGATATAAACGTGTGTGGTGGAGTAGAGCACGCTTTAATAGCGTTTGAAATTTGCTCGGTGATAATAAGGCGGCTATCGCGAATTATTTGCTTTTGTTTGTCGCTCCAGCGCTTATTTACAATAGGCTCGCCTGCAAGATTGATAACTACATCAACAGTATTAAAATCGACACTGTTAATATCACTTACTGCTTTTACTTTATGGCTTAACAGTACATTTGCTTTGGTAGGATTACGGCTAAGAACGGTCACCGTGTTGTGATGCAGTAAAAAAGGGCATAAATGTTTGCCTATTAACCCTGTCGCGCCTGTAATAAATATATGCATTATTAATCCTTAAATTAAATGTGAGTAAGTAACCTAAACGCTTGTTATTAAACATAGTTTAATAACATTTAAGTGTTAACAGCAATGAATTTAGTTACTAAAGGCCTGTTTTTTACGTGCAAACTTACTTTGTTTTAAATGAAATTTATAGCCAAAAAATACAAGCTTACTGTTTTTATGACTCAATATTTTAATAAACCTATTAACCGTTATGCAGATTAATTAATACTCGCAAGCACCCAGCATTGCAAATTTATACGTAAAACTCACTTTTATGATCACTTGGTAAATATTTCATTTAATTGGCTTTTGCCTTACACTAAAGCCTTATCATTAATAAAAGGATTAACGAATTGGCAAGTTTAACTGGCGTAAATAAAAGCTTAATAGTTTTTGCTGCCTTGGTAGTAGTACTCGCAGGTATTAAAGCAGCGAGCGTGATTATTATTCCCTTTATTTTAGCGGCATTTATTGCCATTGTTTGTAATCCATTAATTAAATTTTTTGCACGTTACAGCATTCCTAAAGGTATAGCGGTAATGCTGGTTGTGCTAATTATTGTTGGCTTAGGGGTCAGTCTCGGTGGACTAGTTGGGCAGTCAGTAAATGACTTTTCGCAGCAGCTTCCAGAGTACAAAGCCAAACTTCAAGAAGATTTTGTATGGTTAGTGGACCTGGCTTCTCAATACAATATTTTAATAAATAAAGACCAAATATTGTCCATGTTTGACCCAGGTAAAATGGTTGATGTAGCCACCAATATGCTTACTGGTTTAGGTGGCGTAATGGCTAATATGTTTTTGATAATACTAACCGTTGTTTTTATGCTATTTGAAGGCCCAATGCTGCGAAACAAAATTCACGCGGCACTTAAAGACCCCGATAACAAAATGAAGCAGATTGACCGCTTTTTAGAATCTATAAATTCATATCTTGCCATCAAAACCTTAGTAAGCCTCGGCACTGGTATTATAGCTGCGTTTTATTTATGGATTTTAGATGTTGATTACTTTGTATTGTGGGGCGTATTAGCATTTATGTTTAATTACATTCCTAACATTGGTTCTATTATTGCCGCAGTGCCTGCTGTATTGCTTGCTCTTATAACACAGGGCCCTTTAATTGCGGGGCTTGTTGGCGCAGGCTACTTAACTATAAATACTGTTATGGGTAATATCATAGAGCCTAAATTTATGGGTAAGGGACTTGGGCTTTCTACTTTAGTGGTGTTTTTATCATTAATATTTTGGGGCTGGTTGCTGGGCACTGTAGGTATGTTGCTATCAGTGCCACTAACTATGATTGTTAAAATTGCATTAGAAGCAAGTGAAGAAGGTAAGTGGGTCGCCACCATGTTAGGCAGTGGCGAAAAAATAGAGCAAGATTAAGTTAACTAATTTACTAGTTTACTGGCATTTTTAAAATGTCAGTAAACTGATGTGTTAATTGAATTTCACACTGCTTGTAGCTCATAGCTGCTGTTGTAGCATTAGGAAGTTTTAGCAAATAGCGCCATTGGCAGCTGCTTTCAATATATTTTTCGTGGTCAATAATACTTCTTTTAAATAAAGGTAACACTTGGGTATTTCCTGTGGAGTCCTCTATTTGTCCTAACTCATACTTACGTTTTTGTATCCAAGTGCCTTGTACTTGCTTTGCTCTTTCAAGTTCACTATCAAGGCACTGAATGTATCGCTTAGCTTCGTCAGTACTTGCGTTTTCTGCTAATGTACAGGTGTCGCCAGCAAGGCTGTATTGGCTTGCAAGTAACAGCACACTTGCTGCTAATTTAGTAAAAGCATTATTTTTTGTCATTGTAATTAAACTCTAAAATAAATTGCGCACCGCCTAAGTTATCAGACTTAGTAATAGTAAGCGTGCCGTGATACGACTTAACTAAATCAGATACAATTGCCATGCCTACACCGTGACCACTTTCGTATGTATCAAGGCGAGTGCCACGGGTTAATAGTGATTCGCGCTTATCTTCTGGCACACCTGGGCCATCATCACTTATACCAATACAAAGCGTTTTAGCTTGAATCACTTGTACTTCAACTTGAGAGCGACACGCTTTGCAGGCGTTATCAATTAAGTTACCAAGTAGCTCCATTAAATCGGTTTGATCACCCAAAAAGTAGTCTTTTTCGGTTACAGTGCAGTTAAATATAATATCTTTATCACGGTAAACTTTGGCCATAGCACTTAAAATAGAGTCAACCACAGGCTTAACCGGTGTTTGTTTTTTCCATGTATCTGATGCGCCAGTAGCAGCACGTTTTAACTGATGCTCGATCATCACATTAATTCGGTCTAATTGTTCTTGTGCGTCGGCATCGTTTGCAAGCGGGCTTGATTTAAGCACTGCAAGTGGTGTTTTAAGTGCATGTGCAAGGTCACTTAATGACGCTCTGTATCGTTCTTTTTGGCGCTGTTGTGACTCAAGTAATAAATTAAGGTCTGACTTTATTGTTTGCAATTCAACAGGGTAGAGCCCTTTAATTTCTTGAATATCGCCCGATTCAATTGCTTTTATCTCTTTATCGAGGCGTTGCAGCGGCCGTGCACTCCAAATAAATCCAATCGCCATAAGCCCAGCGATTGCAATACCCATAATGAACATCCAATCAACCAATGTTTGTTTGAAACCATCCATTAGTCTAAGTAGTGCATCGTTTCGTTTTACTAATATAAAGCGGGCTTGTTCAGATTGGTCAATGTTATTAAGAATGACTGTAAGACTCAGTTGCCAATACACTGTATTTTTATATTCTACGCGGCGAAAATCAGCGGCACCTGCCTTAGTCTCTATTTGCTGGGGAACAAAGTTAACATTAACCGCCGACTCAGAGTGCCAAATAGGATCGTTGTCGCGGTAAATCATGGCGTAGGTATCTGAATTTAATCTGTTGAGTTCTGGCGCGAGAATGGTGCTTGGCATAATAATACCATGCTCTGTAAAGTCCACTTCAGAGATTAAAGAGTAGAGCTGTGCTTCGAGGGTTTTTTCTGTCGCATCAACTAATGAAGCGTAATACGCTTTACCAATTGAGTAAAATAATATGGGCAGTGCGACTAATAAAACAAAGACAAGGATAAATCCTTGCCTTATTTTAAGCGATATTTGAGGTGCTACCACTGACTTTTAAGCCTGTAACCACGCCCGCGTAGTGTTTCTACTGGGTTTAATGTGCCTTCAGGGTCAAGTTTTTTACGTAAGCGAAGTACAAACACTTCAATTACATTCGAATCAAGATCGAAATCTTGGTCGTATATGTGTTCAGTAAGCTCTGATTTAGAAATCACTTTTTGAGGGTTAACCATTAAGTATTCAAGTACTTTGTACTCGTACGCTGTTAGGCTGAGCTCTTTATCATCAACCCATACTTGCTGAGAGCGTGTATGAATTTTGATAGGTCCAGCAGTCATTTCTGGGTTTGCTTTACCTGCACTGCGACGAATTAACGCATTACAACGTGCTATTAATTCTTCTACATGAAATGGCTTAGTTAAGTAATCATCTGCACCTGCATCTAATCCTTCTACTTTATCTTGCCAACGGTCACGCGCTGTTAATATTAAAATAGGGATTGTTATGCCTTGTGCACGTGCTTTATTAATTAACTCAATACCGTCTATTTTAGGTAATCCTAAATCAACTACGGCCATATCAAGCGGGTATTCTGTAATGTGGAAAAGACCTGCTTCACCATCGTGGCATAAATCCACACTATAGCGCTCTTTTTCTAGTGCGTTACGTAGGTTATCTGCTAAATGTAAATCGTCTTCTATAACTAAAATTCGCATTTGTTAATCCTTTTTCACTTCGCCGGTTTTTTTATTTATATGTAAATCAACGACGTGGCCGTCAGATTTGAGTATTCGTACGGTATAAAAATCTGTTTTATCGGTAATTTTAAGGGTTTTACCGTCTATGGATTGTTTAGCAAGTATTACAGCTTTCTTTTTGCTTACCTCAGCTTTTGCTGTTTTTGTACTCGTTGTAGCTGCTTGAGCAAAATTAGCAAAGCTAATACAAGCAATTAAACTTAGGCT
Source organism: Pseudoalteromonas sp. S3178 (assembly GCF_005886985.1). Classification (NCBI taxonomy): domain Bacteria; kingdom Pseudomonadati; phylum Pseudomonadota; class Gammaproteobacteria; order Alteromonadales; family Pseudoalteromonadaceae; genus Pseudoalteromonas; species Pseudoalteromonas sp. S3178. The sequence continues at coordinate 16,459 of NZ_PNCW01000013.1, forward strand.
TAATAATACGCGCATGACGGAAACTCCTAGACCAGACCCACCTAGTTTAATTAACTAAGTTACTAAAATTCAAGTAAAAACGTTTAATTTAGTTTTACTTATACAATTTTAATTAAAATCCTGTGAACAAACCCTGAATTGTAAGATAGCAACTGACCTCAGGGCATATCACAATTAAGCGGGTAATACTTTTTTAAATGGTTTAACTACTGAATTATCATAAACACCACCAGCAACGTATGGGTCAGCTGCAGCCCACTCACGAGCTTCTTCTAAAGATCCAAATTCTGCAATAACTAAAGAACCTGTAAAACCAGCATCTTGTGGGTCTTCGCTATCAATTGCAGGTAAGGGGCCTGCTGTAAATAAACGGTTTTGTTCGTCAAGCTCATGTAAGCGCGCTAAATGAGCAGGACGAGCCGCTTTTCTAAGCTCTAGGCTGTTTTCAACGTCAGTTGAGTAAATCATGTACAACATAATAAATCTCATAATTTTGTTAAATTTGTTTAATCAAATAATACCACAGCGTTGATAGTTGGTGAATTAAAAGCGTATTTACACAGGTTTACACCAAGAATTATTTTTTACGTTGCAATTGCTTGAAAAGCGCGGTGTAACACTGGTAGAGTCGCTTGGATAACATAAATAATAACAAGGTTAACGCATGAGCGAAAATAGAGAGCACTTTAGTTCCCGCCTCGGATTTATATTAGCAGCTGCAGGGTCTGCAGTTGGCATAGGTAATTTAGTTGGTTTTCCTGTTTCTGCAACAAAAAATGGTGGCGGCGCATTTTTACTCGTCTACGCTCTATTTGTCGCATTTATCTGTTTACCAGTGATGATGGCCGAAATGGCAATGGGGCGTAAAGCGCAAAAAGATCCTTTAGGCTCTTACAAAACTTTGGCTGATAATGATAAAAAATGGAAAATAGCAGGCTTTTTAGCCGTGTTAACTCCATTTATGATTGCTGTATTTTATATGGTAATTACTGTTTGGATTTTTGGTTACTTAAGTCAAACAGCTATGGGCAATTTAGATGCACTTGCCGACCCTAGTCACTTTGGCAGTTTTATAAATAGTTATACAGTGTTTGGTTACATGGCTGTTGTTGTAATTATCGTTAACCTGATTTTACTTGGGGGTGTTAAGCAAGGTATTGAAAAAGCGGCTAAGTTTTTAATGCCTGCGCTTTTTGTGATGCTTTTAGCGCTTGTTGCCTACGTATTAACGCTTGATAATGCGATGGCCGGTGTTAAGTATTATATAATTCCTGACTTTTCTAAAATGAATGCCAGCGTGTTAAATGGTGCCCTAAGCCAAGCGTTTTTCTCATTGTCGTTAGGTATGGGTATTTTAATGACGTATGCATCTTACATATCTAAAAAAGATGACATAGTTGGTAGTGCTAAAATGGTGGCCATAACCGATTCGTTAGTTGCATTTGTTGCAGGTTTAATGGTGTTACCGGCTATATTTAGTTTTGACCCAAATACAGACCCAGCTGCACTTTCAGACTCATCTGTTTCAATGATTTTTGTATATTTACCAAAAATATTATTAGCCCTGCAAAATGATATTGGCTACTTTGGCGCATCAGCCGTTGCGTTCTCGTTCTTCTTGCTGGTGTTTTTTGCAGCAATTACATCGCTGGTTTCTATTGTAGAAGTACCTACAGCAACACTGAGCGACCGCAAAGGTATTAGCCGTAAAAAAGCACTAGGTATTTTAACACTAGCAACAGGTGTGCTAACCGTTTTATGTACTATGTCGTTTGGTATGGTAGATAGTTTAACGTCGCTTACTAGTTATGGCAGTGGTAATAAAAGCTTCTTTGATATTGTGTATGACGTATTTTACGACACTATTTTACCATTTAATGGCTTAATGGTTTGTCTGTTTGTAATGTATCGCTGGAAAAAAGTGCGTTTAACGCAAGAGCTAAGCCAAGGCTCGCCGAAATATGCAGGTAGTTTTACAGAGAAATACGTTAACTTTTCACTCTCAACGTTTATACCGGTTATTTTGCTATTAATATTTATTAATACCGTAGCCACTAAATTTTTTGATTTTAAGTTATTTGGCTTTTAATCTAAACTGCTTTTTAAACACGATTAGCCGCGTTATTTAATGCGGCTTTTTTGTTTAACTAAGTGCACCAGAGTCTAAGTAGCTGCCAATGCCAAGAGTAAACATCCAAATGCCCCATAAGCTATGTTCAATAACACACACAAACGTTGAGCGGCTTTGTGCATAGGTATACGAAAAGAGTAACCCGCCTAAAAATGCTAATCCTACCGCAATCCAATTTGCATACACCACATGCGCAAGCGCAAACACAGTGGCACTAACAATTATACGAACCCCCTTTTTAGGCATAATGCGTTTATAGCGATGAAAAAAGTAGGTTCTAAATATTAGTTCTTGCGGTAATACTGAAAGCAGCGGATACAACACAATTAAAAGTAGCCAGTCGTTAAAAGAGTTTAGGGGCAGGGTAAACCAGTTTCCTTGATGGATAATGCCGTAAAACATACCCGAGAACAGGGCGCCTAAAAAAAAGAAGCTAAATATACGCCTTTTAACAGCAGAGAACTGCCCAAGGCTTGTGAGTCTAAAGCGTTTAAAATGCGGATCGCTAAGCAGCAACATACAGCAAACACTCATTAAAATTATTAATACAGGAATAAGCCAGTTAGCTAAATGGTGGCGTAACGTAAAACCTATTAAAGGCAACGTTATAAAAACGAGGGTAAATTCAAACCAGCGGTATTGATTGGCGTTCAAGGGCGTCTCTGATTGCGTTTTTTTACAAACTAACAAGCAAAGACGACATTTTTATGACGAAAACAACTTACTTAGCAGGTTCTTCTTCGTCTGGTAGGTATTTGTATAAAGCAATAATAGTGGCAAAAATACTCACAAAGGTAATGCCCATCAAGCCGAACACTTTAAAGTTAACCCAAAAATCGAGTGAAAAATTATAAGCAATGTAAATATTGAGCACCGCAATACCGGCTGTTATGGCAACCCACATTAAATTAAGTTTGTTCCATAGAGGCTCTGGCACTTTAATTTCTAGTTTTGAATCGTTCGCGTTTTCGAGTATTGAGCTTAATGCTTGTTTAACCAGGTTTTTATTAAGCACATAACGGCTCACAAGTAAGGTTAAGCTTAAACCGGCGTAAATTATTGTGGCTTTCCATTTTATATACTGCTCATCATGAAAAACTAAAGTGAGCGTACCAAATACAGCGGCAATACCAAAAAATATCCATTGGCGGGTAGGCACTTTACCGTGTTTAAAGTAGCTATAGGCAACTTGGATAAGTGTAGTTGCCATTAAAAGGCCCGTTGCCCAGTAAATATCAACCAGTTTAAATACCGCAAAGAATAATATGAGCGGAATGTATTCAATTAATGCGTGCATATACTACCTAAATTATACAAAAAGAAGTCAGGGAAGTTTTTACCACATAACACCAAGCAACTACAAGGTTGACTTGTTGCCCTGTAAGCCTTAGCCTGCGTGGCTTTATTTATTCATCATCATATTCTTACGCTTAACCACCCCTGATTAAGCGTGCATTTAGGAGCCTAAAATGAACAAAGCCCAACTTATTGCCCAAATAGCTAAAAGCAGTGAGCTTACAAAAAAAGATACCCAAGCTGCACTTGCAAGCTTGCAAAAAGTAATAACTAAATCGCTTTCTGAAGGCGACCAAGTACAAATTAATGGTTTTGGTACGTTTGCATTAAGTTACTACCCAGCGCGAACAGGGCGTAACCCGCAGACAGGCGAAGCTATTGAAATAGAAGGCGCTAATAAAGCTGTATTCAAACCTGCTAAAGCATTAAAAGATCTTCTTTAAAATAGATTTATTTAGCTCTTATTGGCGCTATTAAATATAAAATTATGGGCACTGCCCATCACGCCTACAAGTTGTGCGCCTACAAAAAAACTAATGCCGTGCATGAGTTGTAGGCGCTGGACTTGCTCACGCGAAAGCGAAGCTTCAGTATTTTAATTATCGATTAGCAAAGCGGTGTTGTATCTGGTCTATGTAGATTATTCATAACCTCTAAATGATTTACATGGCTTTAGTCATGTCATTCATTAATCTTTATGTTTTTCAGTGGCTTAAAGTTGGCATTTCTTATGCTTTTAATAAGATGATTCGAACACATTTATTAAATGTTATAAGGAGATCTAAATGACTACATTACAAACCAGCACACGTTTAAAAGGCAAAAAAATTGCAATTTTAGCTACAGATGGCTTTGAACAAAGTGAACTGTTATCTCCACGAGATGCTTTATTAAACGCAGGTGCCGATATTGAAATAGTATCTATTAAAGAAGGTCAGATCACCGGTTGGGACGAAGACAAATGGGGCGACAAAGTAAGCGTTGATAAACTTGTAACTAATGCAAGTGCCAGTGATTACGATGCACTTATGTTGCCTGGCGGTTTATTTAACCCAGATTCTCTTCGTCAAGATAAACACGCAAAAGCATTTATTGACGGCTTTTTTGGCGCAGAAAAAAATAAACCTGTAGCGGCTATTTGCCACGCGCCTTGGTTACTTGCCGAGATAAATAAACTACGCGATCGCACTGTCACTTCATTCCCAAGTATTAAAAGCGATTTAATTAACGCTGGCGCAAATTGGGTAGATGAAGAGGTAAGTGTTGATCAAGGCTTAGTAACAAGTAGAAGCCCCGCAGATTTAGAAGCATTTAACGCTAAATTTATTGAAGAAATTTTAGAAGGTAAGCACCAAGCTCATTAAGCTTTTTCAGTACGATTTTAAAATAATAAAGGGCATTTTAAATGCCCTTTTTTAATGCGTAAATTTACACAATTTATAATGCGGTTGCAGCTTTCATTTCGCTGACAAATTCTTTTAGCTGAGCGGTCATTGCGTCTAAATCATTAAGGTTAGCCTCAATAATTTTAACGACGGCAGAGCCTGAAATTGCACCGGCTGCGCCTGCATTTAGCGCTGCTTTCACATCATCGGGTGTTGAAATACCAAAGCCCAATAAAGCAGGGGCTGCATGGTATTCTTTTAATTTAGTAACAATGTTGCCCGCTGGCATTTGCGCTTTAGTATCAGTACCGGTAACACCTGCACGCGACAGTAAATACGTGTAACCACGCCCGTAAGACGCGCACTGGCGTAGTGTATCGTCATCGGCATTGGGTGTAGCAATAAATATTGGATCAACACCATTTGCCATAGCGGCTTTTCTAAACATTTTAGACTCATGCAATGGCACATCAGCAACTAGAATAGAGTCAACGCCTGCTGCTTTTGCATCTTTATAAAATGCTTCAAGACCGCGCTTAAACACAAGGTTAGAATACAGTAATAAACCGATAGGAATATCTGCATTGTAATCGCGTATTTCTTTAATAATATCAAAGCAATCTTGGGTGTTAATATTTACATCAAGCGCGCGAATATTCGCTTTTTGAATGACTGGGCCATCAGCGATTGGATCTGAAAACGGAATGCCAAGCTCAAGAGCATCAGCGCCACCGTCGATTAGGCTTTTAATAATCGCAATACTTTGCTCTTTACCAGGGTCACCAATAGTAACAAAGGGTACAAATGCAGCTTGTTTTTGCTCATTCAGGGCGGCAAATGTTTTACCGTAACGATCTGTATTTAACTGGCTCATAGTTGACCTCCTTGTGATAAAACAGTGTGTACGTGCGTTAAATCTTTGTCGCCACGGCCACTTAAGTTAACCACTAAAATGCTTTCTTCTGTTTGCTCTTCTGCGTATTTAAGTGCATAAGCAAGGGCATGGCTTGATTCAAGCGCCGGAATAATACCTTCGTTTTTAGCAAGTGCTTGGAACGCATCAAGTGCTTCTGTATCCGTAATACCAACATATTGAGCACGACCTGTTTCGTGTAAAAACGCGTGCTGTGGTCCAACTGCTGGGTAATCAAGACCGGCAGATACCGAGTATGACTCTTCTATTTGACCATCGTCGTTTTGCATAATGTAAGTATACGTACCGTGTAATATACCTTTGGTGCCTTTACAAATGGTAGCGCCGTGCTCGTGGGTATCTAACCCTTTACCAGCAGGCTCAACACCGATAAGTTTTACACTTGGCTCGTCAATAAAGTCTGTAAACATACCAATAGCGTTAGAGCCACCGCCAACACACGCAAGTACCGCGTCTGGTAAGCGACCTTCAGCTTTTAGTATTTGCTGTTTAGCTTCTTCACCAATAATTTTTTGATACTCTCGTACAATTGTTGGGAATGGGTGAGGACCCGCAGCGGTACCAAGTAAATAATGCGCCTCTTGATAATTTGCAGACCAGTCACGTAGTGCTTCGTTTACCGCATCTTTTAGTGTGCCAGAGCCCGCTGTTACCGGAATAACCTCTGCGCCCATTAATTTCATTCTAAATACGTTTGGCTGTTGGCGCTCAACATCTTTAGCACCCATATAAATTCGGCATTTTAAGCCAAGTAATGCACACGCAAGCGCCGTTGCAACGCCATGCTGGCCTGCGCCGGTTTCTGCAATAACTTCTTTTTTACCCATACGTTTAGTTAGCAACGCTTGACCAAGTACTTGGTTAGTTTTGTGCGCGCCACCATGTAATAAATCTTCGCGTTTTAGGTAAAGTTTAACTTTAGGATTTTTAATTAAATTACGCGTTAAAGTAAGTGGCGTAGGGCGCCCTGCATACTCGTTGAGTAACTTGGTAAATTCTGCCTGAAACTCAGGATCTTTTTGTGCTTTGTTAAATTCGTTTTCTAACTGCTTAAGCGCAGGGACAAGTAGCTCGGGTACAAACATACCGCCAAACTCGCCAAAATAAGCTGGATTTTGCATTTTAACCTCAATAATTTCTGATGCTTGTAAAAGCATTTTGTAATTTGTTAGGGCATTTTTTACCCGCAGATTCTTCAACGCCTGAGTTTAGGTCAAGGCCAAGGGCACCTTGAAAAAGCGCGTCTTTAATATTTTCTGGATTTAAGCCACCCGCTAGCATAAACGGTGTGGTTGCATCGCGAAGCACCGACCAATCGAATGCTTTACCTGTACCACCAGCTTGTGTATCGCTGTGGGTATCGTAAAGGTGGCGTTCTACGCCATTTACAGGTGTTGGTAATGCATCTTTAATTGCTTGAGCTTTCCAAATTTCACACCCGTTAGGAAGTTGTGTACGCAAAGTGGCAATATAATCGTCACTTTCGTGTCCATGTAATTGAACTGCCGCTAATTTTAACACACTTGCGTATTGAGCTACTTGCTCAATGGGAGCATTTACAAATACACCTACAAAGTTTAGCGGAGCGCTCTGGGTAAGCTCAAGGGCACAATCTAAATCTACATAGCGTGGTGATTTAGGGTGAAAAATTAAACCACCATACACAGCACCACTGTTATAAGCTGCTTGTGCGTCTTGGCTGCGTGTTAAACCACAAACTTTGTTATCACCAAGTATCACTTTTTTACAGGCTTGCTCTAAATCGCGCTCGGCCATTAGGGAGCTGCCAATTAAAAAACCATCGCATAGCGGTGCTAGGCGTTTAACATCCTGATGGGTATAAATACCAGACTCTGAAATAACCACTTTATCTGCAGGAATGAGTTTACGCAGTTTTTCGGTGGTGGCTAAGTCAGTGCTTAAATCACGAAGGTCACGGTTATTAATACCTATAATTTGTGCATCGAGCGCAAGGGCGCGGTGGACTTCTTCTTCGTTACTTACTTCGGTTAATACCGACATATTAAGCGAGTCAGCTACTGCATGCAGAGCCTTGTAGCTTTCGTCATCAAGTACTGAGAGCATTAATAAAATAGCATCGCCGCCATAAATTCGCGCCATATACACTTGGTACTCATCTATAAAAAAATCTTTACAAATAAGGGGTTGCTCTACTTGGCTACGTACAAATTCTAAGTAATCAAAGCTACCTTGAAAGTACTTTACGTCTGTAAGCACGCTCATGCAGGTGGCGTATTTTTTATAAACAGAGGTGATCTCTGTTAAATCAAACGGCTCGCGTATTAACCCTTTTGACGGAGAGGCTTTTTTGCACTCCAAAATAAATTGTGTACCAGGCGCCGCCAGCGCTTTATAAAAGCTGCGGCTTGTAGGCTCTGCAAGATGCTTAAAGCTTTCAAGTGGGCGGGCTGCTTTGCGTTCAATAAGCTCTAATTTTTTATCAGCAACAATTTTGTCTAATACATTAGCCATGACTTACCTCAATAATTGCATTTAATGTGTCCATGGCCTTGCCTGAACTGAGTAGTGTTTGTACTTGTTGTGCGCCATCTTTTAATGATTGCACTTTACCACTTAGATATAAAAGCGCAGCAACATTTACCGCAATAGCAGCGTTGTGTGCGTCTGTGCCTTTACCCTGCAATATGGCGAGACTTGCATTTGCGTTGTATTGTGGGCCTTCACCGGCTAGTTGTTCAAGTGAATAGTTTGCAAGGTCAAAGTCGCTTGGGTTTAATGTGTACTGCGTTATTTCGCCATCATTGAGCTCAACTACATTGGTTGGGCCGTGCAGGGCGATTTCGTCGGTACCTGAGCCATGTACTATCATTGCGCGCTTTGTGCCTAATGTTTTAAGCGTTTGTGCCATGGGCATACATAGCGACTCGTCGTACACACCTAGTAATTGCACATCAGGCGCCGCAGGGTTAGCAAGGGGGCCTAAAATATTAAAAATTGTACGTGTTTTAAGTGCAGTACGTACGCCCATCGCATGGCGTACGCCACTGTGGTAATGCGGTGCAAACAAAAAGGTAAAGTGTGTTTGCTCAAGGCATTTTGCAGCTTGTTCTGGGCTCATATCAATATTAATGCCCAGTGCTTTGAGTAAATCGGCTGAGCCTGAATTACTCGATACACTGCGATTACCATGCTTTACCATATTAATACCCGCGGCCGCTGCTACGATTGCAGCTGTAGTGCTTATATTAATTGTATTTGAGCCATCGCCACCGGTACCGCAGCTATCAGCAAGTTGTGAGCTAGTTGTATTAAAAGCAACCGCGTTTTCACGCATTGATGCGGCAGCGCCAGCAATCTCATTGCTCACTTCGCCTTTAATTTTAAGGCTTATAAGTAGGGCAGTTAGCTCAATTTCACTCATGTTGCCTTGCATTATTTCATCAAATAACGCTTTTGACTGCTCATAGCTTAGTGATTGATTTTTAATAAGCTGCTCAATAGCATATTGAACATTTATGGGCTCTTGTCGTTGTGTACTCATAATGTCCTCTATTAATTTGCGCGTGTTAAATACGCGACACTTTGCTGAAGTAGCATCGCGCCATTAGGCGTAAGTATTGATTCAGGATGAAACTGATAGCCCAATGCACTGTCTTCATGATGATAAATAGCCATAGGTATATCTTCATATTGAGCAATTACCTCAATGTTGTCAGGCACTTTTGTTGCCATTAATGAATGATAACGCGCCACAGGCATTGTATTACCCATACCATCAAATACAGGGTGTTCGCCTAAATTGATAATTGAAGACTTACCATGTACGGTTTCACCGGCGTGACCGATTACTCCGCCGTAACTTTGGGTCAAAGCTTGCTGGCCTAAACAAATACCAAGCATAGGAAATTGACCTTTAGCAAGTTCAATTAGCTCCATTAAGCAGCCGGCATCGCTTGGTGTGCCAGGACCAGGCGAAAGTACTAACAGTACTTGGTCTTTCTCTTGGCGCATTTTGTTAAAAATAACCTCAGCGCTAATATTATTTCTGTAAACAACGAGTTCGCAGCCAAGCATCGTTAGCTCATCAACTAAGTTATATGTGAACGAGTCAAAGTTATCTAAAAAATAGATTTTAATAGGATTCGCTTTACTCATTTTATACCGCCTTATAAGTAGATTTTATGGCGGTAATGACCGCTTGAGCTTTTGCACGGGTTTCGTTCGCTTCTGATTGCGGATCTGAGTCAAATACGACGCCTGCGCCAGCTTGCACATACGCCGTATTATTTTTTACAAACGCAGAGCGAATAACAATACAGCTATCCATTGCGCCATCGCCGGTCATATAACCTACTGCACCACCGTAGCTACCACGGCGTTTGCCTTCTGTTTGGCGTACAAGCTCTGCAGCACGTACTTTGGGTGCACCAACAAGTGTGCCCATGTTCATACAGGCCTGATAAGCATGCAGGGCATCAAGCTCTGGTTTTAAAGTACCTACCACGCGCGACACTAAATGCATTACTTGTGAATAACGGTCTACTTTTAATAACTCTTTCGCAAAACGAGTACCTGCAACACTAATACGTGCAACATCGTTACGCGCTAAATCAACGAGCATTAAATGCTCAGCACGCTCTTTTTGATCGTTTCTTAGCTCAAGCTCAATACGGCTATCTAAGTCTGGGTTTATTTGTCCATTTGCAAATTTACCACGCGCTCGGGTACCTGCAATTGGATACACTTCAACTTGTTGATTACTTACATCGTACTTAAGCGCTGACTCCGGAGAGGCGCCAAATAAAGCAAACTCTTCATCGCGCATGTAAAACATGTATGGGCTTGGATTTTGCTTTTTAAGCTGGCTGTAAGCATGTAACGAGTCAGGGCAGGGCAATGAAAAAGTACGTGAAGGCACCACCTGAAAAATGTCACCATCGACAATATTCTTTTTAAGTTTAACCACTTGCTCGCAGTAAGTTTCATCGCTTATATCAACGTTTACTTCGCATTCGCCAGTTTGCATGTCTGCGCTAAATTCTGCCGCGTTGTCGCAAAGGGTATTTAATCTTTCTAGTTCTTTACCCACTTCAAAGCAATTTGCATGAACATCTGGGCCATTAAATACATTACCAATAAGCTCAGTGGTTTGTTTTTGATGATCAATAACAACTAAGGTTTCGGCTAGATAAAATACGTAATCTGGGCAGGTGTTTTCGCCATCAGGTACATCGCTTAATTGCTCAAAATTTGCCACCATATCGTAGGCAAATACACCGCCTAAAAACACCGAAAATGGATTTTTGGTGGTGCTTTGAATACTGTTAATACAAGTACGAAGAGCGCTGAAGGCATTATCGGCAATAAGCTTACTTGCTTCGTCTATATCGCTGCTGGTGTCTTGGTAGTTAAGTGTAAGCGTTGTGTCGTTTAATTGTGAATCGCAGCTCTTAACATTTGCTTGTAAGTAGCTTAATAATTGTTTGCCGTTATTAGATTGTGCACTAACAGTTACCGTTTTTCCCTTACATACAATACGCAGGGCACTATCAACTAAAATTAAACTTTTAACACTGTCTTTAGAATCAATCTCAGCAGATTCAAGCAGCAGCGAATTAGACTTATCAAGTGCAGCATACAGTGCAAGTGGACTACTTATGTAGTCGCGAACTTGTGTAATGCTAGTTACTTCGCCTGGTGTGGTAGTTATATGACTAAAAATCAAACCTCATTCCCTCAAAAAATTAAACCCCGCAATGCGTTAGCAGTGCGGGGTTTGAATAACGATATCTAAATTACAAACAGATCATTACCGTCCCGCTATATCAGGCGCCACCACCAACGATGTGTAAGAGAAAGACCGTTATTCATGTTTTTTTGCCTCAAAATAAAAAATATAATTACGTAAAATTTAGTTATAAAAAAACCCGCATAATGCGGGTTTTGAATTTTTGCTAGACACGACAATTCATCACCCAATAATTATGAGTGCCACCACCAAGTAGTGTTTTGAATTGAATTGATCATTTTTATTAATTCTTAATGTGTCTGAAAGTGGCTACAGTAAAACGTATCTAGTGCTTTTGTGTCAAGTGTTTATTTAAAACAATTTAGTCAAAAAACTTGTTATACTTATATAAACGCCATTAACCCTTAATTTTAAGCAGTTTTCTTTTGATAAAATACGATTTACATAGCCACACCACGCATTCAGACGGGCAGTTAACGGTTGAAGAATTACTTACCCGCGCCGTTGATAAAAATATAGATGTGTTTGCTATTACCGATCACGATACTGTGGCTGCTATTAAGCCCGCTCAAAAATTTATTAAAACCGAAAATTTGCCTTTATCATTAATTGCCGGGGTAGAAATTTCGACCAAATGGGAAAGCTTCGAAATACATATAGTGGGTTTAAATGTTGATATTGATAATTTTGACCTTACTTCATTGTTAACGCAGCAGCAGCAAAAGCGTGAAGTCAGAGCGCTAGAAATAGGCGCAAGGCTTACAAAAAACGGTTTTGATGGCATTTATGAGCAAGCCAAAGAGCTTGCACAAGACGCGCAAATTACTCGTGCGCACTTTGCACGCGCGCTTATAGAGCGTGGTGTAGCTAAAAACTTTCCGGGTGTATTTAAAAAATATTTAGGTCGCGGTAAAACCGGCTATGTGCCAAGCAACTGGTGCAATATGCAAACCGCCATTGAAGCAATTCATTCAGCGGGAGGTATTGCAGTAGTGGCACATCCTGGGCGTTATCAAATGTCTAATAAATGGTTACGTAAATTATTAACCGAGTATAAAAGTGTTGGTGGTGATGCAATGGAAGTTGCACAACCTCAACAAGCTCCTAGCGAGCGACAATTTTTAGGTGAACTGAGCCGAGAGTACGATTTACTCTGCTCGCAAGGGTCTGATTTTCATTTTCCGACAAGCTATTTAGAGCTTGGCAAAAACTTATACTTACCTAAAGACTGCCAAGGTGTTTGGCAAGCATGGGAAGGACAAGAAGGGGCATTAACATGAGTCAATTATTTCATATTCATCCTGATAACCCGCAGCCACGACTTATTAACCAAGCCGTTGATATTATTAAAAAAGGCGGCGTAGTTGTATACCCAACAGATTCTGGTTATGCCATAGGCTGTAACTTAGGAAACAAACAAGCTAAAGAGCGTATAGAGCGCATTCGTGGCATTGAAAAAAACGATAACTTTACACTTGTTTGCAGAGATTTATCTGAGCTTGCTACGTATGCAAGAGTAGATAACCAACTGTTTAGATTAATTAAAAATAATACGCCAGGGCCATATACCTTTATTTTTAAAGGTACAAAAGAAGTACCAAAGCGTTTATTAAACGAAAAGAAGAAAACCATAGGTATGCGTGTTATTGAGCACCCAATTGCCTGTGCGTTACTTGCTGAACTAGGTGAGCCGCTTATGTCGTGTTCACTTATTTTACCAGGGCAAGAGTTTACAGAATCGGACCCTGATGAAATTTTAGAGCGCTTAGATAAACACGTCGATTTAATTATTCACGGTGGCTATTTAGCTGAACAAGCAACAACAGTAATTGATTTATCAGAAGACGATATAAAAATACTACGTGTTGGCTGTGGCGATACTAGCCCGTTTGAGTAAACACTGTTGAGTGACAAGCCCGAAAATAACGGTGTATCGAATGAACTTGAGCCAGTGCAGCAAAAGCTGCCACTGGCTTTTTTGCATGGTAAAGCCGTAGTTGATAAACCCGAAGATTTATACATTCCCCCTGATGCGCTTGAAATCATTTTAGAAACGTTTGAAGGCCCACTCGATTTACTACTGTATTTAATTAAAAAGCATAAGCTAGATGTGCTTGAGCTCTCTATTTTTAGCATCACTGAACAGTACGTAAGCTATGTTGAAATGATGAGCGAATTTCAACTAGAACTCGCTGGCGAGTATTTAGTTATGGCGGCGCTGCTTGCACAAATAAAATCGCGGTTACTATTACCTGTTCACGAAGAACTTGAAGAAGAAGAAGACCCTCGTGCTGAGCTTATTAAACGCCTGCAAGAATATGAGCAGTTTAAAACAGCCGCCGAAAATCTAGATGAGATCCCCCGTGTTGGCCGTGATATTTTTATTGCGCATGCCGCAATGCCAACCGCAAGTGATAATAGCCCATCCTTACCAGAGCTTGAACTTAAAGATTTAATGCTTGCACTTAGCGATGTAATGGCACGAGCTAAAACATTTGAGCATCATCAAATAACAGCTGAAGTACTATCAACCCGTGAACGAATGAGTCAAATACTGCAGCAACTATCTAAAGTTGATTCTGCTGTTGTATTTAATGAACTATTTACCCTAAGTGAAGGCAGAAGCGGTGTAGTAGTTAGTTTTATAGCTATGCTTGAGCTGATAAAAGAGGGGCTGATAACGTGTTTGCAGGTTAATCCACAAAGCTTAATTTATGTAAGTTTAAGCGAAAACGCTACTATATAGCCTCTATAAGTAGTGCTTTAAATAACCTTCAAGTGAAAGCTCAGTTATTAAGGGCGTTACTTTTTTGCTAGTGCCATTCTTTGTTGAAATAAAGGTTTTAAGTGCTCTGGCAGCCAGCGCATAAGTAATTCGTTATATTGCTTGGTGTGTTTAATTTTTTTAAGTTGTTCGTTAAGTATTTTTATATCCTCAGCACCTTGTGCATTTTTAGTACAGCCAATATATCCATAACTTAAAGCTGGCGCTTCTTTAAGTGGGCGCTGTGTGAGGTTTTTATCAAAATGCATCGATTTAGCTAAGTAGTAATGCTCGCTTGGGTAACCTAATAAAATATCAATTCTTTTTAAATTAAGCATATACGTTAAGCTTGCTAAGCTATCGCGAGTAGGGCGTATAACTAGGTCTATGTCTGGTGTACTGTTTATAACAGTATCTATTTCTTTACCGTAAGAGCGGCTCATAGACACACCAAGCGTGAGCTTTTTATCTTGTATTAGTTCAAGTAAAGACACCTCGTTCGCATCTTTAAGCTCTAACGCATTTGCTAAACGTGTGTGCATAGCAATAGAAGGAGATAAACCTGTCGTCGAACTCTCATCAGTAAAGTAAATATGCTGTTTTCTAAACTCATTTTTATAAAGAGACAACGCACAAGCGTTATGTGAAGTATTAGATAGCTCTTGAACTACTTTACCAGAGGGGATGATCATACGGTTAAAAGTAATATTGGGGAGCTGTTTTTCGAGCAGAGTAATAATACTTTCATCACGGCCTTGATGTTGGAATTGGCCATTTAAAATATAATAGGGTGCAAAGTCGTGTGCTAACCAATTAATGGTTCTAGCATTACTTATTGAGGTTAAACAAAAAAATAGTAATAAGCTTAAAAATACACGGCGCATTACAGCAGCTACCAGTAATTATTATTATAGCTCTATTGTAGGCATCAAAGTGTTAAAAAGTAAAATGCCAGCAACAAGGCTGGCATAATTTTTATCAATAATTGCAATAATAAGAGGCAATTAAAGTTATATATTGTTTAGCTAGCTTTTAGCCACTTAACAAATTGACGTGCATCACTCGCTTTTTGAAATAATGCATTTTTTAAACCTTGTGTATCACTAAAGATAACACGATGTTTATTTACAGAAATTGATTGCACTGGATGTGCGATTTGGATCATAGACCCATTATATTTATAAGACATAATAAAACTCACTTTATTCTTGTTATTTATTCTGCGCTATATTTTTATAGCAAATTGCAGTCAATAAATTAACGATGTTGTGTTTAGCTTCATTACAGTGTTGACGATCTTTATGACACTTTTGCGATGATTCATAAATCATCTCGGTATTTTTAAGGGGTTTTCGCCGTACAATAACTTAGCTTTCAAATATACGTTTTGCGGGGCTTACTGGATCAGGGTAAAAAGGTTAACCGCGGTGGTTTTTTAAGACCAGAGAGGAAAGGTACCCCAAATAAAAAATGTGTGCAAGCTATTTATTTAATAATTATTTATACTTAACTTTATCAACTGCTTATAAGCGATGCTTTTAACTATAAAAAGGTAAGTATGAATTACATAATAGTCAGCGATATTTTTGGATTAACACCAGCTTTAACAAAGTTATCAGATGCGATAATGGCTAAAACAGTGATTATAGAGCCCTACGATGGTACATCGCAACCATATGATACTGAACAATATTATTATGATAAATTTATAAAAAATAGTGGCCATGATACTTACGCAGCTAAAGTTAAAAATGTATTTGACGAGCTCGATTCACCCACCGTGTGTATTGCATTTAGTGCCGGCGCAAGTGCAGCGTGGCGCGCACAGTTATTAACAGGCAATCCACATCTTAAAAAGCTCATTGGCTTCTACCCATCGCAAATTAGAAATAATTTAGATATACAAGCAACGATACCATGTGAATTTATATTCCCGCAGCATGAGCTCCACTTTAATGTTGATGACGTTATTAATTTTTTAGCGTTAAAAGCAGGTGTTAAGTGTACTAAGACGCCATTTTTACACGGCTTTATGAACCAATACTCAGTAAACTTCAACGTAACAGCATTTGATGAGTACACCCATTATATAAATAGCGCTAAAGCTTATTAAGCTGCGCTTTTGTCACCGCAGGAAAATCGGTACGTGTATTGTATTTGGCATAAAGCGTGGTAAAAACACTGCTTCGCGAGAGCTTATCTAGTTCTTTTATAAATGTTCTGGCGCTTGAACGAGCGGTTCTACAACATGCTTGATACCGCTTTATAACACTCGCTAAGCTTAGTCCTTGCTTTTGCAAGGCTAAATCAGCTTCTACAAAAAATGCGGCACCTGTCCAATAAACGCGTTGTTGTGCACGTTGCCTCCACATATCACTTGAAAGCTCATTAAGGGGTTGTTGCTTTGTTTTAGTTTGTAAGCGCGCTCGCTCAAACCCTGCGTTTAGGCGCTGAACAAATTGCGCTTGGCTAATTACACCGCTATCACGCATTATTACGTTTTGCATGTAGCTGGCAAATCCTTCACTTAACCAAAAACCAGTGTAAGGTAGTAATGGCAAATATAAGTGCGAAAGCTCATGGTATAGCGTCCAATCTTTTCTAAATGCATTTAAGCTTGCATAGCGGTCAATATGCAGCTCAAGCCCATCGGGGTTATTACGTTTTACACTGGCCCACGGCACCGGTTCAAAAGCAAAGTATTGCGGCTTTAAATATATAGGTAGAGTGGTTTGCTGTAATGGGCCTAAGGTATTTTGTGTTTTTGCAAGGCTCTGGTCTATCCATGTAGCTACTGTTTCTTGCCCATTAGTTGTAAGGGAGTCTAAATTATGAATAACCACATCAACAGCAAAGATTTTAAAAGAACACATTAAGAACAAACATAGCCAAAGTAACTTCATTTATACCTTCTTTAAATTAAATTCATGCTCGATATTAAGACCCGTTATTTACTGAAATAAGCACATTTAATTTGCTATTTTTTTAACTAATATTAATTATAAAAAGCAAGTTACATACATGTTCTATCAGGCATGCTTTAATCAGCTAACACTATTTTTGGTATAGGTATTAACCATGGCTTATCAGCATATTAGAATTCCAGAGCACGGAAAAAATATAACTATAGATGCTAAAGGCCAGTGGCATGTTCCTGTAAATCCTATAATTGCTTACATTAATGGCGATGGTGTAGGGCAAGAGGTAACACCTGCAATGCAGCACGTTGTTAATAATGCCATAGAGCACTGTTATGGCAATGCTCGAAAAATTCACTGGATGCAAGTATACAACGGCGAGCAAGCTGCAAAATTATATGATGGGGATTGGTTCCCTCAAGAAACCATTAACGCCGTGCGAGCCTGCAAAATAGCAATTAAAGGACCGTTAACTACACCACTTGGCGGAGGTTTTCGCTCATTAAATGTAGCGCTTAGACACGAGATGGATCTATTTGTAAATATGCGCACTATTAAAGGCTTTAGTGCGTTGCCATCACCTTTAAAAAATCCTTTTTTAACTAACATTACCGTGCTGCGTGATAGCAGTGAAGATGTATATTCAGGAATAGAGTGGCAAGCAGGTAGCGTAGAAAGCGAAAAAATGCTCGACTTTTTATGCGAAGAAATGGGCGTAACGCGCCTAAGGTTTTCACAAGAGTGTGGCATAGGTATAAAAAATATATCTAAAGAAGGCTCTGAGCGCCTCGTTCGCTATGCAATTAATTACGCGCTTAAAAATAACAGCGAATCGCTAACACTTGTGCATAAAGGAAATGTACTTAAATTTACCGATGGCGCATTTAAACGTTGGGGTTTTGCGTTGGCACAAAATGAGTTTAATGCCACTGCACATGAAAACGGCCGTTGGCTTGAAATAGCCAGAGCAAATAAATCACCTTTAATAATTAAAGAAGTGATAGCCGATAATATGCTGCAACAATGTTTAATGAACCCCGAGCAATTTGATGTGGTGGCAACAACAAATCAAAATGGTGACTTTTTAGCCGATATGCTCAGTGCACAAGTTGGGGGAGTAGGAATTATGCCCGCAGCAAACCTTAATAACGATGTCGCTTTTTTTGAGCCAACCCATGGTACGTTTGAGAGAATAGCAGGGCAAAATAAAGCAAACCCAAGTAGTAGTATTTTAAGCGCGGTATTAATGCTTAAGTTTATGGGGTGGGATAAAAGTGCATTACTTATTGAAAACGCATTAGAGAGTGCGTTTAAAAATGCAGAGCTAACATTTGATTTAGCGCAAGCGTGGCAAGAGGTTGCAAGCGATGCTCATAACTCGACAACCTTAAGCTGCACAGACTTCGCACAAAAGGTTATCGAGCACTTTTAAGCACTTCCATTATTAAGCTGCTGATGCAGTTTTTACTCTATGTACGCAAGGACGATTAGTTAACTGCGCAGCACGGTGGTAAATATCGTGTGCGTTAGGTTCATAACACTGAGTACCGCTGAGTGTATCCATCAAGGCTACAACAATAATTGCTGGAACTTGGCAGCAATATTCATCTAAAACTGCTTCAGTTGTTTGTGCATCTACATGACAGCGAGGGTGATCATGAAGCTGATAAGCGTTTAATAGAGTATCTACTTCTAAAATATCATCGGGTTGATGTTTTGTTTTACGGCATTTACAACCAAATTCATCAACTAATGTAGCCAGCGCTTGGTATGCGTCTGTGGTACTGGTTTTAGTGCATAACTGCTGGGTAATAAACTGATGTAAATTAGCATCTATAAATAACCCGTCTTGTTGTGTGAAGCTTGATGTTGTCATAATGATTACTCTTAGTTTGTTGGCTTAACTTCACTTTAGCGCCAAGAGTAATATTAATGAAATTGTTGTTTTCAATAACTGATATTGATTTTATCAATATTAAAATTTTAACTAAGAAAAGGCAGGTTTAACTTCACTTAGCATATGTAATTAAAGTGGTGCAAAAACCTATTAAAATGCACAAAACTGGTACATGTTAAATAATAAGAAAAAACATAGTTGTGTTAGCTTTATGATTTTAAATGTCTTTTTTCTTTTAGTTAGGTTGGCATCAAGGTTGCTAAATATGAAGGGTAGGGTTCACTCCTATTTCTACGATTTCAAAAGCGCCATGGTATTTTCCCAAAGTTGAATACCATGGCGCTTTTTTATTTGTGCATTTATTTTATTTAGCTTTAGCGACAGCATTGTTAAATTTTAATAAAATAGGGAATAGCTACTAAAATACTACCCACAATTAATAACATGCTAACACTACTCATAAAGTACGGAAGTACCAATAATGATAAACCAATACAAAGTGGCACTACGGCTTTTTTTCTTCGTCCGTAAGTAAGGTAGCCAATACCAATTCCGCCAAATAAAACACTCCATGCAATTATAGATGTACTATCCATTTATGAATTACCTATTAAAAATACTGTTTCTGAATTTTTATATTATTAGTGCTATGTGTTAAAGGAGGAAAGTTAAGTGCTTTAATAATTTCAGCTTCAATAGCATAAGGTTTTAAAGTACAGCAAAGGCTTGAGGTTAGTCACTTTTACTTTTATATTTAAACTCGAATGAAACTATTGCAGCCAATATACCTCCAGTCGCTAATATAGCAGCGCTAAATAATATCTCCCATAATAATTTTTTCAATAGTAGAGTCTGATGAATATTTGTAAAAATTACGCTCCAAGTTTGTTCAAAGTTGTATAAATTAACAACTTCATGAACATCATATACAAAAGTACCTAACCCATTCAAAAAGTATGCAAGAGCTATATAAACGAAAAGTCGTGCAGTAAATAAGAGAGTTTTTAAATTATCAGTTTCAACTTTAGAGAAAGGAAGAAAGCTAATTTTGGTGGCCTTGCTCATTATAAGTGAACACTTTAAATATAAGTATTGGTACATAAAATTCCATTTTTTAATATGTCTTAGGTTATTGATAACGAGTATCTAAAGTTATTGGCTTTATATTACTAATTAAGAATAACGCAGTACCTATTTTGATTCAATTTTTAGCGAACATTGTATTTGAGTTGGAATTTTAGTTTTCACTAGGTAATTTCTAACACAGTGTATATAAAATGCTGACCAAGCTATCAGCTAAAAACCTGATGATTCAGTACATAGCACTGGTTTTCGCGTTAGACTCTTGAGTACTAACTAAATGCTTACTCTTAATTACCTATCAGCTACCGTTTTAGCAAACTCAAGCAGCTCACGGCGTAGCCACTGATGAGCGGGTGCATGATGAAGTAGTGGGCTCCAGATCATTTTTACCTCAATAGGGACTATTTGAAATGGCACTGGGCTTATCACTAAGTTGGTGTGGGTTGTTAATAACTTAGCTTGCCTGCGCGGTAAGGTGGCAATAAGTTGCTCTGATTGGCATAGCAAACTTGCAATCATGTAATGTCGTGTAAATACCCGTATTTTGCGAGTTTGCTCTAACTGCCACAGTGCTTCATCTACCCAGCCTAACTTTTGTTTTCCCGATTTATTTGTAACGGCAGCTTCTGGCCCCCAGCCTGCTCGGTTTACCCAAATATGTTCTTTTTGTAGGTAATCATCAAGGCTTGAGTGGTGTAAAAACGTATTTTTAGGGTGTGTTAAACAGCAGTAATTATCGCGCCATACACTGGCTTGATGAAATGAGCGTGGTAAGCCGTTAAAACGATTTATAGCTAAATCGATAGTGCCTTTTTCCATATCTTGCAGATTTACATCGCTTGGGCTGAGTACATCAAAGTTAACGCCAGGGTTTTTAGTGAGCTGCTCGGTAATAAAAGGGGCAATTAAAGTCGACTCAATGTAGTCGTTTGCCATTATTCTAAACGTAACCTCAGCCGTTGCAGGGTTAAATTGTTCACTAGGCTGCGTAATAGATTCGGCCATTTTTAACAATGCTTCAACCTCAGGTTTGAGTTGCATTGCTTTTGCTGTTGGTGTCATAGAGCCTGCGGCACGCACAAGTAGCGGGTCGTCAAATAAATCGCGCAAACGCTTTAATGCGTTACTCATGGCTGGTTGTGTTAGCGCGAGTTTATTTGCTGCTTTAGACACACTTTTTTCATCTATTAACACATTTAAATAAACGAGAAGGTTAAGATCGACGTTTCTTATATTCATATGGGCGTGTTGGCCTTTCAGGGTTGAAATTTGTTCAATCTAGGGACGATTTAATCGCGGCGCGAGATTTGCCACCTAGTGGGCTAAGTAAAAATCGAGCAACAAAGAGTTAATCGTCCTTAGAAAGAACCCTATGGGCAGTGTGTATTTGGCCTTTATGCAGCGTTAAAGTACATTTATGGGGAGTCACCACACTACATGTACTTTGCCTAGCTTAAAAACCAAATACACGACTGCAAAATTAACCTCGAAAGGTCAATACGCCCAATAAATTTTATTTATATGCTTAATTAATTACCTAAATTAAAGCCTGCTTGCTAAGGTGTAAACAATTAATAAAAAATAACCGCTATAAGTGGTAAAAATAAAAGTGTTGTAAACATGCCAAAAATATTAACTAATCAATCAGATAATGCGCTACAACAAGTTATAGCTACTAAGTTGGCTCGCGCTGTTTTTGCAGGCTTTGAAGCGATGTTTGCGCAGTTTTTAAATATAACACTGGGTGCGCAGAGCCGATTTGAACAACAAAAATATCATGATGTACAAAGTGCCATGCGAGAGCGCTTACAAGTGTACGAACGCGAAGTAAAAAGTGTGAGTAATGCTGTGCGGGTTATCGCCTACAGCGAGCTTAATTGTCCGCAAACATGGCAGCTAGCTAAAAATATATACGGCGATATGGTGCAAAGTCATGAAAACAAACCCATAGCGCATACCTTTTTTAATTCGACCTTTGGTGCTATTTGGGATGATAAAAAAATTCGTACCGTGCATTTGTTTGTATTAAAGGCAAAGTACAGAAGCGAGCCTCGCTCGTACGAAAATTTAGTTAGCCGAATATCATTTAAAGATGGGTTTAACCATGCGGTTAAAACGCTCATTACCCGCCAAGTATTTAGAGTGTCTTTTAGTAATTTAGATGCTGATTTACAGGCATTACAAACAACGTTAATGGTAGGTGCAAAGCAGCAATGTAAACAAGTGTATGAGCTTATAAATTTAAACAACGGGTTTATAGAATACGCAAACTCTCTATTTTTTAGAAACAAAGCTTGCTACTTAATAGGGCGCTGCATTGCTAAAAATGGCGATAACATGCCGTTTGCCATCGCCATTTTAAATACCAGTAAAGGGCTAAAGCTTGATGCCGTAATGATGGGGGCCGATCAGCTTAGTTTGCTGTTTGGTTTTGCCCGTACCTATTTTATGGTTGATACCGACCAACCTGCGCGTTATGTGGATTACTTAAGCGTGCTTATGCCCCATAAAAAACGTTTTGAATTATTTAACGCGATTGGTTTTATTAAGCATGCTAAAACTGAGTTTTACCGTTACAAGGTTGATACCACTAAAAATAGCCCTGCTAACTTTAAATACATAGCAGCGCCTGGCACCCCTGGTATGGTTATGCTGGTATTTACTATTGAAGGGCTCGACTACGTTTATAAAGTAATAAAAGACAAATTTAGCGCGCCAAAAACAGCCACAAAAGCGCAAGTGAAAGACAAATACAATTTTGTAAAGCAAGCCGACCGGGTAGGTCGCTTAGTAGATACGCACGAATTTAGGTATTTAGCGTTTGACTTAAGCCGCTTTAGCGACGAGTTACTTAACCAAATGCAAGCGCAAATTGGCAGCAGTATGGTTATATCGGGTAAGGCACTTATTTTAAAACACGTGTATGTAGAGCGTAAAATGACGCCACTTAATTTGTACATCAATAGTTGTAATAACAAAGCATTACAGCAAGTTATGGACGACTACGGTAAAGCGATTAAAGACCTTGCCGGTGCCAATATATTTCCTGGTGACATGTTAATGAAAAATTTTGGTGTAACCCGTTGGGGGCGTGTTGTATTTTATGATTATGATGAAATATGCCCACTTACCGATTGTCACTTTAGAGACGTGCCAAACGCTCAAAATGCTCTTGAGGAGTTAAGCAGTAATACTTACTTTGATATAGCAGAAAATGACATATTCCCGAGTCAATTTAAGGTGTTTTTTAGCGCAAACGACGCAGCGTTTAACCATTTTAATAATTTGCACAGTAATTTGTTTTTAGCTGAATTTTGGCAAGGTTGCCAACAGCAAATAAGGGCGGGTTACTTGCCCGATGTGTATCCGTATAAACAAAATTGGCGGTTTAAATAAAAATAACTAACCCCATGTCTTAATTATTATAAATTATTACAAAACTTAATACGGAGTAACAATGAAATATATTTCTCATGAGGGTGGCACCCTTGCATTGAGTGAAACCGACAAACCGGTTTTAAAAAGCCATGAAGTATTAGTTAAAGTTGCGGCAATAGGTGTTAACCGTGCAGACTGCATGCAGCGCCAAGGTAAATATCCGGCTCCAAAAGGGGATAGCCCTATTTTAGGTTTAGAGTGCGCAGGCACGGTAGTTGAGCTTGGTAGCGAAGTTGATAAAAGCTGGCTCGATAAACGTATTTTTAGCTTATGTGCGGGTGGTGCTTATAGTGAATATGTTGCTATAGATACCAAACAATTAATGGAATTACCTGATGAGCTAACTATGGTTGAAGGGGCAGCCATCAGCGAAGTGTATTTAACTGCTTTTGGTGCCATGTTTGAGCTTGGTAAATTACAAAAAGGCCAAACAGCGTTAATTCACGCAGGGGCTAGTGGCGTAGGTGGCGCAGCAATTCAAATGGCTAAAAGTGCTGGTGCTACTGTGGTTATTACCGCTGGTACGGATGATAAATGCCAACACGCAAAAGAACTCGGTGCTGATCATGCAATTAACTACAAAACCACTGACTTTGTAGAATATATGAAAGCAAATGAGTTAACAGCTAATGTAATTGTCGACCCTGTATCGGGCAGCTATTTGAATAAAAATGCCGCCATTGCAGCAATGGATTGTCAAATTGTTATGCTTGCCTTTTTAGATGGGCGTTTTGCCGAAGTTGATTTTGCGGCGCTTTTACAAAAGCGTATTTCGTTTCATGCATCAACGCTTAGAAATCGTAGTATTGAGTTTAAGCGCCAAGTGCGCGATGACCTAGTGGCACGTTTTTATAATGATATTGCCGTTAAAAAATACGACTTTAACGTGTATAAAACATTGCCTTGGAGCGATGCAAACGAAGCGCACGCTATATTAGAGCGTAATGAAAATGCAGGTAAAGTGGTTTTACTTGTAGAATAACTACGAGATATAACACTCAGCCGTGCGTTGACGTTGTTAATGCATGGCTCAGCTAATATAATTTAGTTAATATAAAATACGTACAAAACACACAAGGTTAAAAATGAACCCAATACTAGCAATACTTAAAGAGCACAATGTAAGCGACGAAAAAGTAAAAGCATTGTTTGAAGCGTTTACCCAAAATCCAATGATGGCAATGGCATTAGTACAAGAGCTTGGTATTCCGCCTGAAAAACTACAGCAGTTAATGGCCGTGGTTATGACTCAGCCGCACTTAATTAAAGAAGCAACTGACGAACTTGGTTTGGATTTTGAAAAAGTAAAAGAAGCGAAAGACAAGCTAAACCAGCAATAATCCTCAGCGTTATTCATTACCAAGGCTTAAGCCTTGGTAATCATGCCTTAAACCCTGCACACACTTTTTGTTACACTCTTCATTGAACTGCTTTGTATTAAGCTAGTCATACTACTACTTATAAAATGTAGGGAATATGTATGAAGCCGCTTTATAAATTTTGGAAAAATAATCGCTCTTTAATTGTATTTATTGCTTTAATGAGTGTGTTTAGAAGTGCTGTAGCTGATTGGTACGAAGTGCCTACAGGCTCAATGAAGCCGACTATTCAAGAAGGCGACAGAATTTTAACCGATAAAATGGCCTACGACATTCGTGTGCCGTTCACTCATATTAAACTATTAAAATTAGCAGACCCACAAACAGGCGATATTATTGTATTTGACTCGCAAGCGGCTGATAATCGGTTAATTAAGCGTGTAATAGGTATACCTGGCGATACCATCGCGCTTGAAAACAATGAGCTCATTATTAATGGTAAAAAGCTTAATTATGCAGATCAGCGAAGCAACATAGACTCGCTTGATAAAATTGAAAATTTAAACGGGCTAGAGCATTCGATAAGAGTGGCAAATATTCCTTCACGTTTATCGGGGTTTGATGCAATTACAATTCCTGATGATTATTACTTAGCAATGGGTGATAACCGCGATAATAGCGCTGACTCGCGTGTAATTGGTTTAATTCCGCGTGATGAGTTATTAGGAAAAGCAGAGCGCGTTATAGTGTCCCTTGATTACGATAACTATTATTTACCAAGAAAAGATCGTGTATTAAAAAAATTGAATTAAGTAATAATTAATTTTTTTAAGCGATAAATCGAATTTATAAGCGTACATTTAACTATATTATAAATAAATTAAACTGCCTATTAAGGCAGTTTACTTATATAACTTTTTACCAGCCTAGTAAGTTTGCTGCGTTCTTGTTCGTTATTAACTACTTTACAAAAATCACTACTAACTGCAGCACCACAAGCGCCTGCTTCAAACCATTGTGATAAGTTATCTAAATTAACACCGCCAACAGGCATAAGTTCTGCTTCTGAAAATGGACCTGTTAATGCTTTAAAGTAACCAACGCCCATACTGCCTGCAGGAAATACTTTAATAATATCAGCGTTATATTCAATTGCATTTGCTACATCGGTAGGTGTTAGCGCGCCCATTAAAACGGGTAACCCGTGCTGGTGGGCGAGTTCGACAACCGATTTGTTGGTATTTGGCGTTACGATAAACTGCGCGCCAGCATCAATAGCTTGCTGAGCCAGAGTAGTGTTTATTATGGTACCAGCGCCAATGAGTGTATTTTTATAGGCGGTGCGTGCTTTTGCTATTTCTTGCTCAAAGCCAGGTGTGTTTGAAGTGATCTCTAATGCGTTTATCCCCGCATTTATTAGGGCCTGTTGACCTTTCAGGATTAAAATTTGTTCAACCTAGGGGCTATTTAATCGCGGCGCGAGGTTTGTAACCTAGTGGGCTAAGTAAAAACCGAGCAACAAAGAGTAAATTGCCCCTAGGCAGAACCCTTCGGGCAGCGCCTGTTTGGCATTTATGCTGCGT